>JAYUEA010000139.1:0-2200 GCA_043739465.1 Propionibacteriaceae bacterium | reverse complement strand
ACACGTTCGCCAAGGCGATGGGGGAGCGCGTCGTCGCCGACGTCGCCAAGGACATCAAGGTCTCCATCGTGAGGCCCGCGATCGTCGAGTCGAGCCTGGTCCACCCCTACGCGGGCTGGATCGAGGGCTTCAAGATGGCCGACCCGATCATCCTCGCGTACGGTCGCGGCAACCTGCCCGAGTTCCCCGCCTCGCCGGACGCGGTGATCGACATCATCCCGTGCGACTACGTCGTGAACGCGATCCTCGCGGTGTGCGCGACAGAGCCTGAGGTCGGCAAGCCGGAGTTCTACCACTCGGCGTCCGGCGCACGGAACCCGCTCACCTTCCGCGGCATCTTCGAGCACGTACACAGCTACTTCGCGGCGCACCCGTACGCGACGGGCCGCCAGTCCGCCAAGCTCGCCATCTGGGACTTCCCGGGCGCGGAGCCCGTCGAGCGGCTGCTGCAGACCTCGGAGATCCTGCACCGTACGGCCGAGCGTGCGCTCACGTTCCTGCCGCGCGGGCCGAAGACGCGTGCTCTCGGGGCGAAGCTCGACCGGGGCGGCAGCCAGCTGTCGTTCCTGCGCAAGTACCTGTCGCTCTACTCGGAGTACCTCCAGTCCGAGCTCCACTTCGTCGACGACCGCACCCTTGCGCTGCACCGCTCGCTCCACCCCGACGACGCCGCCACCTGGGGCTTCGACAGCGCGGACCTCGACTGGACCGAGTACATGGAGCGGATCCACATCCCGTCCATCACCGATCCCGTACGACGCCTCGAGGCGGCCCGGAGCCGTCGCGGTGAGCGTGCCTCGACGTACCGGGAGCTGAAGCCGCTGCCCGACGGCCAGGATCGGCCGAAGGTGCTCGTCGCATTCGACCTGGACGGCACGGTGCTGAGCGCGAACGTGCTCGAGACGTACCTGTGGGCCCGGCTGCCGGAGCTGTCGTCGGCAGGACGTGTACGGGAGCTGGCCGCTGTCGTCTCACAGCTGCCGAGCTACCTCACCGCAGAGCGGCGCGACCGGGGTACGTTCCTGCGGTCGGTCTACCGTCGCTACCGGGGCGCCGACCACGCCGCCCTCGAGGCCTTCATCGAGGAGACGATCTCGCCGCACATGCTCGACCGGATGTCGAGCGACGCGATCCGCCGCGTGCGGCAGCACCGCGAGGCCGGGCACACGACGATCCTCATCACCGGTGTCATCCGGCCGCTCACCAAGCCGCTGGAGCCGCTGTTCGACGTCATCGTCGCGGCCGAGCTCGGCACCGACGCCGACGGGCGCTGCACGGGCTTCCTCACCGGGCCGCCCATGGTCGGCGAGTCGCGGTCGGCCTGGCTGCGTCACTACGCCGACCTGCACGGCATCGACCTGTCGCTGAGCTTCGCCTACGCAGACAGCCACGTCGACCTGCCGATGCTGCGTACGGTCGGCTACCCCGTCGCCGTCAACCCTGACCTCGGTCTCCAGCGCGCCGCACGTCAGGCGGGCTGGTCGTCGGTCGAATGGTCCGTACAGTCCCCGGCCCCGCGCTGGATCCTGCCGTCCTAAAAGGAGCATCCGTGTCACGCCCAGGTTTTGCTCTCGAGGTCGACGAGCGCACCCCGCCGACCCTCGTCCGCTCGTCCAGCGACGTCCGCCTCGAGCGGTTCTCGCTCGGCACCCAGATCGTCTACCCGCCCGACGGCCAGCCGTGGGGAGACGCGGTGGCGGCCACCGCCGCGGCGCTGTCTTCGCCGCTGTCCGGTGACCCGCTCGCGGGGCGGCTGCGTCCGGGGATGCGGTTGACGATCACGTTCGCCGACGTCGCTGTGCCCGCACCTCCGGCCTCCGACGACCCCCGCCGGGTCGTGGTCGAGCACCTGCTCTCGTCGGCTGCCGAGGCGGGGGTAGACGACGTCGCGCTCGTGGCTGCCACGGGTCTGCGGCGTCGACTGGGCGCCGACGACGTGCGCCGACTGCTGGGGGAGCGCGTGAGCCGCAGCTTCGCCGGCGACCCGCGCCTGTCGAGCCACGACGCCAGCGACGACACCGGCCTGGTGACTGTCGGCGAGTCAGAAGGCCTCCAGATCCGGTTCAACCGGCGCGTCGTGGAGTCCGACCTCGTCGTGCACGTGAGCGTCGTGACCGGACGTGAGCACGCGGGCTGGGACGAGTTCACCTCCGGCCTGGCATCGGCGGAGACGATCGACGCCGCGTACGGCTGGAAGGGC
>JAYUEA010000138.1:0-6649 GCA_043739465.1 Propionibacteriaceae bacterium | reverse complement strand
CCAGCAACGCGTACCGCCAGATCCTCGAAGTCATCGGATCGGTCGAACCCCGGATCGCCGAGGCGACCGCCAAGGAGCTGGCTGACCAGCGAGGTTCGCTGAAGCTCATCGCGAGCGAGAACTACGCGTCACTCCCGGTGCTGCTGACGATGGGCACCTGGCTCAGCGACAAGTACGCCGAGGGCACTGTCGGCCACCGCTTCTACGCCGGCTGCCAGAACGTCGACACCGTCGAGACCGTCGCCGCCGAGCACGCGCGCGAGCTGTTCGGGGCCGAGTACGCGTACGTCCAGCCTCACTCCGGTATCGACGCCAACCTCGTCGCGTACTGGTCGATCCTGGCCCACCGCATCGAGTCCCCCACGCTGGCGCGCCTCGGCGCGAAGACGGTCAACGACCTGTCCGAGCCCGACTGGGAGGACCTGCGTCGCGAGTTCAACACCCAGCGCGTCATGGGCATGGCGCTCGACGCGGGCGGCCACCTCACCCACGGCTTCCGCCACAACATCTCCGGCAAGATGTTCCAGCAGCGCTCGTACGGTACAGACCCCGAGTCGCAGCTCATCGACTACGACCAGCTCCGGGCCGACGCCAAAGAGTTCAAGCCGCTGATCATCGCGGCTGGCTACTCCGCCTACCCGCGTCGCGTGAACTTCGCCAAGATGCGCGAGATCGCCGACGAGGTCGGCGCGACGCTGTTCATCGACATGGCCCACTTCGCGGGGCTCGTCGCGGGCAAGGTGTTCACCGGCGAGGACGACCCGATCCCGTATGGCCACGTCATCGGATCCACCACGCACAAGTCGCTCCGCGGTCCGCGCGGCGGCTTCGTGCTCGCCACGAAGGAGTACGCGGACTCCGTCGACAAGGGCTGCCCGATGGTGCTGGGCGGCCCGCTGCCCCACGTCATGGCCGCCAAGGCCGTCGCGTTCGCCGAGGCGCGGCGCCCCGAGTTCCAGACGTACGCGCAGGCCGTGGCCGACAACGCGAAGACGCTGGCCGAGGGCCTGCTGAAGCGGGGCGTACGGCTCGTCACCGGCGGCACCGACAACCACCTTGTGCTCATCGACGTCCGGCAGTTCGGGCTCACCGGCCGCCAGGCGGAGTCGGCCCTGCTGGATGCCGGTGTCGTGACAAACCGCAACTCCGTACCCCAGGACCCGAACGGCGCCTGGTACACGACCGGCGTCCGCATCGGCACCCCCGCGCTCACGACGCGCGGCTTCGGCGCCGACGAGTTCACAGCGGTGGCCAACCTGATCGCCGACGTGCTCGAGCACACCACGCCGGCGACCACGAAGTCCGGTGCGCCGGGCAAGGCGAGGTACGTCCTCGACGCGGCCTTCTCCGCGAGCATCCAGGCCCGTGCCGACGAGCTGCTCGCCGGTCACCCGCTCTACCCGGGCCTCGAGCTCTAGTGTCGCGTGTCCGAAATCCATAGACGCTCGGCGCGCCCCGGGCACGCACCTCGCGGCGTTGCCGAAGCTCGTCGTACGACCTAGCACTGCCGATACCGCCGCTACCGCACAGGTGTACAGGCACCTGTGCGGGAGCGGTGGCGCTACTTCCGGGACGCCCGTCCTCCGGCTCCCCCGCCACCGCCGAAGAAGATCGAGGCGCCGAGCACGAAGCCGACGTTGTACCAGCCTCCGTTGTTGCGCACCTCGTAGATGCTCACGTGGTCGTTGAAGAACGACACGATGAGCGCGAACGGGGCGATGAAGCCCTGCCACAGGCCCAGCCAGAACCCCGCTCCATCGCCGGCCGTGCCCGGGTTGGGGCCGGCCGCGCAGCCAGCCACGAACCCCAGCAGGACGAACGCACCCGCCCCGATGATGATTCGTCGTACGGTCATCTCGCACCTCCACCGCCAGACGCTACGCGCGTTTGGGAACCGATTGCAGGGTGGGTCAGCGACCGAGGACGTTGCCGCCGTTCACGCCCAGGATCTGGCCCGTCGTCCAGCCGGCGGTCTCGCTGAGGAGATAGGCGACCGCCTCGGCCACCTCGGAGGCCTTCCCGGGGCGACCCATGGGGATCTGCGAGATCCGGTCGTCATAGATCGCCGGGTCCTTGGCGATCCGCGGCTGCCAGAAGTCGGTCTCCGGGATGAAGCCCGGCGAGACGCAGTTGACCGTGATGCCGTCCTTGGCGAGACGGCCTGACATCCACCACATCCAGCCGTGGACGGCAGCCTTCGCGCCCCCGTACGAGCCGGACCCACGGATGCCCGCGATCGACGAGATGGCCACGATCCGCCCACCCGGCCTGGCCAGCAGCGCCAGCAGCGCCTCCGTGACGAGCACGGTCGTCATCGTGTTGCCTTCGAAGTTCGCCCGCCACTCGGAGCCGACCTTCGCCAGACCCTCCCCTTCGCCTGCCCAGTTGCCGCCGGCTGACAGCACGAGCCCTTCGATGGGGTCTCCGGCGAGGTCGGCGGCCAGCTCTTCGACTGCTGCCGTGTCGGTCAGGTCACACGCGTGGATCGTCACCTGGGACGCGCCGGCCACCACGAGGCGGGCCGCCGCGTCAGCGAGGACCTCCTTGCGGCGCCCCACGAGATGTAGCCGCGGCGCTTCCGCGCACAGCCTCTCGGCGATCGCGTACCCGATCCCTGTACCACCCCCGGTCACGACGATCCTGCGGCTCATGGGTCCTCCTCGTGTCGACCCTGTCGACACTATCGAGCGCGCCGCCGGTCAGCGGGCGAAGAGGCGCCCGCGAGCGGCGTTGACGAACGCGTCGAGGGAGGCCGGCAGGTGCTGCAGGTGCCAGTCGGCAGGACCGTGGTACCAGGACAGGTCCTCCGGATCGGCCACGCCCTCGTCATCGTCGCTCGCCACGAGGGCCTCGAGCCAGCGCTCCCAGCCGCCCAGGACGACGGCGTACGGAAGAACGCGCGACACGGTCTCGTACTCACGGCCCGTGGGCAGCTGGTCGGTGGGCTTGGTGTCGAGGTCCATGGCCAGCACGCGGAGCCCGCCCAGCAGGGCCGTGCCGCTCGCCGTGCGAGCCGGCATCTCCGCAGCCACGAACATCAGGCCGAGAGCCGGCGCGAGCACGGCCAGGCCGAGCAGGCCGAACGTCGTGAACGCGACGAGCAGGAGCAGGACGACGGCAGCGATGCCGACGACGACCCACGCGATGCGCGACCAGAACGCGCGCACCCGGTCGGGCCGCGACGAGAACCAGCCACGCGAGACGACCTCGTCGTACAGGTCGGACTGCACAGCCGCGATGGCCGGTACGACACCCGCCGCGAGCTCGGAAACCTTGACGGACCCGCCCTTCGGGGCGATCGCGTCGAGCAGCCGCTCCTCGAACGGGGCGAGCTCGTCACCGCCCGCGCGACGGGTGAGCGTCCAGTCCGTGAGGCCGTTCTGCGCCGGCAGCTGGGTGATCAGGACGTGGCCACGTACGGACAGGTCGAGGATCGTGCCGATGATGTCGAGCGGGTCGGCGTGCTCGTCGGCGATGGTGCCGACGTGACCCGGACGTACGGCGTCGACGACCTGGAAGTCGGACTCGCCGGCGCCGACGGGTACGAACTGGGCCACGGTCGTGGGTCGGGCCGACGCCGCGTCACGGCCGGCCCGGCTGTGGAGCAGCCAGACGGTCAGGGAGCCGATGATCAGGGCCGCGAGCGCCGACAACAGCTGGGCCAGGCCCGGGGTGAACGCTCGGTCGAGCGACCACAGCACCGACTTGGCCTCGGTGACCGTCACGACGCCGCTGTCGAAGCGCATCCCGAGGGTGACCACCTCGCCGGAGCCGCGAGGGCCGTCACTGAACTCGAGGGACTTGCTGTCGTGGGTGCCGCCCGAGTACGTGCCGCAGGTCTCGGTCGTGGTCGGCGGCCCCGAGACACAGGTGTAGTCACGCGCCAGCGTCTGCGAGCTCACCGTGCCGGACGCGCTGACGACCGGGACCGACAGGCCCTGCAGCACACGCCACGAGAACTCCACGGAGCCGTCGTCGGCGCGTGTCGTAGCGCCCTTGACCGAGTACGAGATCACGAGCTGGGTCACCGACGCCGTCGGCACTACGACCACGGTGTAGCCGTCCTCGGTCTTGACCGTGGGCGCGAGGTCCTTGCCGCCGGACGTCGCCTTGAGGTCGAGGATCGTGTACGTGTAGCGCACGTCGTTCGCCTCGTCGCGGTAGTTCGCCAGCCGCTGGGTCAGGGTGCTGGGAGCCGCACCGTCGAACGTGATCGTCTCCGACACCGTGAGGGTGCCGTCCGCGCGCAGCGCGGCATCGACCACGTACGACGCCGCCCTCTCACCTGCCGCGTGCGCCGGCGCGGCGA
This sequence comes from Propionibacteriaceae bacterium, assembly GCA_043739465.1. GTDB lineage: Bacteria > Actinomycetota > Actinomycetes > Propionibacteriales > Propionibacteriaceae > Fen-668. The sequence goes on along the minus strand of JAYUEA010000138.1, from coordinate 2,340 downwards.
CGAGGAACAGTGATGCCGTCAGTGCAGCTGCCAGCGTGAGCAGCCGTCCGCGCCGTGCGCCCATGGGTCGTCGTCCTCCACCTCGGCCGTCATCGCCCCGCGGCGACGGCGAGATCTTATCGCTCACGGAGTTCTTCCGGGGTGGGCTCACGTGGCGGACCTGCCATCTTCACCGGCCCTGGTTCCAGGCACTGGCTACCCTGGACGGCGTGACCCATCCGCAGTACGGATCCACGCCTGGGCAACAGAGCCCACCGGATCCTTCTGCGAGCCCGCAACCACCTCTCGCGCAGGCCTGGGCCACCCCGACGTGGACCGGACGGATCTCTCCGGCGCCTGCTATGGCGTTCGCACCCACGACGCCTGAGCCGACGCCGGGCCCCCGCCGATCCTTCGACGACCCGCAGACCGGTCAGGCCCCGACGCCGGACACGGAGACCGTGGCCCGCCCCGCGGCCCGCGCGTTCGAGACTCCGCCAACGAGTACGCCGACGTTCCAGACCTCGACCCCTGCCTGGCAGCCGATGTCGAGCCCGCCGCCTGCTGCACCGCTCGACGCGTCCTTCCAGTCGCCCCAGGCGACACCGTCGTACCAGCCGCCTCGGCCGCCGGCCCCGCCCCAGTACCAGACCCAGCCGTACAGCCCGCCGCCTCCGCCGGCGGCCCCCACGTACAGCCCGCAACAGCCTGCGGCGCCCTCCTTCCGCGCGCCGCAACCGGCCGCGACCCCCTACCAGGCACCCCAGTACGGCCAACCTCAGCAGGCGGCCCCGTACACGCCACCTCCGTACGGCCCGCCGACCCAGGCGACGCCTCCGTACGCGCCACAGCAGTACCGCGACCCGCAGCAGCAGTACCAGCCGCCGCACTACGCCCCGCCCCGCCAGACCTCGTACGCGAGCCCGACCTACCCCACGCACCCGTACTCGCCCGCCGGCACCCCGCCGCCCCCGCAGTACTCACCGCCGCAGTACGCCCCACCACCCCAGTACGGGTCGCCAACCCAGTACGGGTCGCCACAGCACTACGCCGCACCCCAGCAGTACTCGCCGCCTCAGCAGTACGGGACCTCACCCCAGTACACGAGCGGCTACTACGGCCCTCAGCCCGGCGCCTTCCCGTACCCACCGGTCGTCCAGCCGGCGAAGAAGCGGGGCATCGGCAGGATCGTGATCCTGCTGGTCGCGCTGCTCATGCTGGTCGGTGTCGCGGTGCCGGTGGTCAACGCGCTCACGGCCTCCCCGTACATGAACGAGGCCTACACGCCGCCCGACCCGAGCACGAACCCGCCCGCGCTGCCGACTGTCAAGGGAGAGTCTGACGCGCGCCAGGTGATCACGGCGAACGCCCTGTACAACCAGACGATCCCGCTGCCGACCAAGTGCATCGTGACCGCGATCGACCTGTCCACGGCTCCCCAGACCCAGCTCATGGACCACATGAGCGCTGTCATCGCGTGCCTCATGCGCGTCTGGGACCCCACGGTGACGTACGCCGGCTACTTGATGCCGCGACCTCCGTTGGTCATCTACTCGTCCCCAGTGTCGAGCGCCTGCGGCAAGCTGACGACGATGAACGCTGCCTACTGCGGCTCGGACCAGAAGATCTACTACGCCACCGACCTGCCCACGTCGATCCCGTCCGACCTGCGCAGCTCCCGCTTCGTCGTCGAGGTGATCGTGGCCCACGAGTTCGGCCACGCGGTCCAGGCCCGTACGGCCATCCTGTCCGCCGGCCACGGCCTCGAGGACAACGCGAGCAACGATGCGGCGCGGCGCGAGTGGTCGCGGCGGATCGAGCTGCAGGCCGACTGCTTCGCCGGGCTGTTCATCCACTCCGTCGCGAAGTCGGCCGGCATGACGCAGCAGGACCTCGACAACATCGCGGCCCTCATGATCGCGTTCGGCGACGACTCGCTCAGCCAGAAAGCGACGGTCGACGGCTCCCATGGCACGGGCGCCAGCCGCAAATACTGGGCTCAGCTCGGCCTCGCCTCGACCTCGCTCGGTGTGTGCAACACCTTCGCCGCACCGTCGGACGAGGTGCGCTGAACCCCGTGGCGACGCTTCTACGCCACCGTCATCATGGACGGCATGCCGGCCGACGTGCAGCGGGGCCGCATGGTCGACGAGGCGACGATCGCGCACGAGTTCGGGCTCGCCATCCAGGCCAGGACGGCCAGCGCCGACCTCGATCGGTGCCTGCACCACATGGGTGGCCTCGGCCTACGTGACCACCAGGTGCGGCGTCAGATGCCGGCCGACGTGGTGTCGTGACCGTACGGCGAGCCGGCTCCTGTCCACGTGAACCGCTGCCGAGTACCCTGACGGCGTGACGTCA
>JAYUEA010000137.1:0-2207 GCA_043739465.1 Propionibacteriaceae bacterium | reverse complement strand
GGAGCAGGAGGCATACCCCCCTGGGGTTTGGTCAGATACCCCTTGGGGTATAGACTTCTGGCATGGCTACGCGACAGATCACCACCGAAGGCTTCGAGGACGTCGTCTCCGAGGGCATCGTGCTTCTCGACTTCTGGGCCGACTGGTGTCCGCCGTGCCGGATGTTCGCCCCCGTCTTCGAGAAGGCGTCCGAGGCGCACACCGACATCGTCTTCGGGAAGGTCGATACCGAGGCCGAGCGGTCTCTGAGCGGCGGCTTCGGAATCTCCTCGATCCCCACATTGATGGCGTTCCGCGACGGGATCATCGTGTTCTCGCAGCCGGGTGCGCTCAACGCGAAGCAGCTCGAGCGCGTGATCACCGAGGTCAGGCAGCTCGACATGGACGACGTGCGTGCCAAGATCGCCGCCCGCGAGACCGAGCAGGCCGCCACGTGAGGCTCGTCATCGTCGGCGGGGTCGCCGGAGGCATGAGCGCTGCCGCACGTGCGCGCCGACTGGACGAGAGGGCCGAGATCATCGTGCTCGAGCGCGGCGAGCACGTCTCGTTCGCGAACTGCGGCTTGCCGTACTTCGTGGGCGGCGAGATCGTCGAGGAGTCGAAGCTGCTCGTACAGACGCCGGCCTCGCTCGCCGCCGCCCTCAACCTCGACGTCCGCGTCAACCACGACGTCGTCGGTCTCGATGCCGCCGCCAAGACGGTGACGGTGATGACGGCCGAGGGGACCGACACCATCTCGTACGACGCGCTGGTGCTGTCCCCGGGCGCCGCCGCGCTCCGCCCGCCGATCCCCGGCCTGAACTCGCCCCGCGTCCGTACTCTCCGCACCGTCGGCGACGCCAAGGCCCTTCGCGACGCCGTGCTCAGCGGTGCCACGCGGGCGGTCGTGCTCGGCGCCGGTTTCATCGGCATCGAAGCCGCCGAGGCGTTGGCCCTGCGCGGTCTGACCACGATTCTGGTCGAGCTCGCCCCGCACGTCCTGCCGCCGCTCGAGACCGAGATGGCCAGCCTCGCCTCCGAGGAGCTCCGCCGGATCGGCATAGATGTCCGCGAGGGTGTCGGCGCGCAGTCGCTCACGCTCGGCGACGACCACGACACCGTCAACCTCGCCGACGGGAGTCAGATCGATGCCGACATCGTCGTGCTGTCGGTGGGCGTCCGTCCCGACACGGCCATCTTCGAGGCCGCAGGCGTCGTCTGCGAGCGAGGCGCCATGGTGATCGACGCCCACGGTCGTACGAACCTGCCCGACGTGTACGCCGTCGGCGACGCGGTCGTCAGCACTGACGCCGTCACCGGCGCCCGCCGCCCCGTGGCCCTCGCGGGTCCCGCGAACCGCGCCGGCCGGCTCGTGGCCGACGCGATCTTCACGCCCGAGACGGCCCGTCCGATGCCAGCCCCGATCGGCACCGCGATCGTGCGCGTCGGCGACCTGACCGCCGCGATGACCGGCGCCAACCGCGCGTCACTCGACGCAGCCGCGATCCCGTACCACACCATCCACCTGCACCCGTTCCAGCACGCGGGCTACTTCCCGGGCGCGGTCACCATGCATCTCATGGTCCATTTCCGCGCGGGCGACGGGCTGCTGCTCGGCGCGCAGGGCGTCGGCCCCGACGGCGTCGACAAGCGCATCGACGTGCTCGCGACGGCCATCCGCGCGGGCATGTCCGTGACCGACCTCATCGACCTCGACCTGGCCTACGCGCCGCCGTACGGCTCCGCCAAGGACCCTGTGAACATGGCCGGGATGGCCGGCGAGAACGTGCTGAACGGCACGCTGACCCTCTGGTACGCGACCGACCTGGACGCGATCTCGAACGACCAGCTGGTCCTTGACGTGCGCAGCGCGGCCGAGTACGCCTCGGGCCACGTGCCCGGTGCCTTCAACGTGCCTCATACCGAGGTCCGCGCTCGCCTCGACGAGATCCGCGACGCCGCGGCGGGAAGGCCGGTGGCCGTGATGTGCGCGGCCGGCATCCGGTCGTACCTGGCGCATCGCATCCTCACCCAGGAAGGCGTCGACTCCTCGATGCTCTCCGGCGGCATGCAGACCCTCCGCGCAACCCTCGGCGCCAGCGCCGAGTCCGTCCTGGTCTAGCGTCGCGTGGCCCACGGTGTCGGTCAGGGTCTTCCCTGACCGCACGTCTGGAAGCGGGGGAGTGCCGACGGCGTTGGCTACAGTAGAAGCGTCAACTCTCCAAGGA
>JAYUEA010000136.1:0-2213 GCA_043739465.1 Propionibacteriaceae bacterium | reverse complement strand
GGTCCTCCTCGTGCAGCGGCGGGACGCCGGCCATGCGGTAGTCCCAGCCGAGCAGGTCGTACTTGCGCTCGCCGAACTGGTGGAACGGCAGCAGCTGGACCTCCTTCACGCCGATCGGCAGCAGCAGCCGCGAGAACTCGACCGCGTCCTCGTTCGACGCGTTGACGTCCGGGATGACGGGGATCCTCACGAGCACCTCACCACCCGCGGCGATCGCGGTGTGGAGGTTGCGCAGCGGCAGCTCGTTGCCGACGTTCGTCCACTCGCGGTGCTTCGCGGGGTCCCAGTGCTTGACGTCCATGATCAGCAGGTCGACCAGAGCGAGGATGCGCCCGAAGATCGGCTCCGCCGCGTACCCCGTCGTCTCGATCGCCGTATGCAGCCGCTGCTCGCGCAGGGCCCGCAGCAGGCGGATCGAGAACCGGTGCTGCACCATCGCTTCGCCGCCCGACAGCGTCACGCCGCCGCCCGACTCCTCGTAGAAGGCGACGTCCTGGAGACAGGTGCGTACGACCTCGTCGACGGTGTAGTCGCGGCTGTCCGGTGCCGTCAGCTCCGGCAGCTCGGCGGAGCGCACCTGCAGCACCTCGAGCTTGCGTGCCCCCGGGTTCGAGCACCATGCGCAGCCCATCGGGCAGCCCTTGAGGAACACGACCGTCCGGATGCCGGGCCCGTCATGCAGGCAGAACTTCTGAATGTCGAAGATCCGACCGACATCCTCCGGCATGTGCTGACCTTTCGGTACGATGCTCTTGACCTTTCGTACGTAACCGTACAGTCAGACTTTGGGGAGGCTGCACGTGGTACCGGACAGGCGCTCGAAGATCCTCGAGTACGTCATCGACAACGAACGCGTCGACGTCAACGGGCTGGCTGAGGAGTTCGGCGTGTCACAGGTGACCGTCCGCAAGGACCTCGACCACCTCGAGCGGAACGGGCTGGTCACGCGCGAGCACGGGTACGCGGTCGCGATCGCGCCCGACAACCTGCGGAGCCGGCTCGCGTTCCACCACGACATCAAACGCCGGATCGCAAAGGCCGCCGCCGAGCTCGTACCCAACGGCGCCATCGTGATGATCGAGTCCGGCTCGTGCTGCGCGTTGCTCGCCGACGAGATCTCGAAGACCAAGCGCGGCGTCACGATCATCACGAACTCGGCGTTCATCGCGGACTATGTACGGGGCGGTCAGGCGGCGGTCATCCTTGTCGGCGGCGACTACCAGCCCGAGTCACAGGTGACCGTGGGCCCCCTGGTCGAGCAAAGCCTGGCCGGGTTCCACGTGAAGGAGCTGTTCGTGGGCGTCGACGGGTACACGCCGGACGCCGGGTTCACGGGCCGCAACCACCTGCGCGCCGCGGTGGTCAAGCAGATGGTGCCCCGCGCCGACCACGTGACCGTGCTCACCGAGTCGCTGAAGTTCGCCCGGCTCGGTGCCGTACCGCTCGTCGGACTCCCCGTGGTGACCCGGGTGATCACCGACAGCAACCTGGATGCAACGATGCAGGAGCACCTGGAAGGTGCGGGGGTCGCGGTGGCGACGGTGCCAGCGAGCTAGGTACGAGAGGACTCCAGCAATGACGACTGTGTCGCTGGGAATCGACGTGGGCGGTACGGGGATCAAGGGCGGGCTGGTCGACGTTCCCGCGGGAACGTTGGTGGGCGAGCGGCACTACATCCCGACACCGCAACCGGCGACGCCTGAGTCGCTGGCGGCGGCCGTCCGAGAGATGCGCGACCACTTCGGCGTACCGACTTCAACGCCCGTCGGTGTCGCGTTCCCCGCGATCGTGCGTCACGGGGTCGTCCGGAACGCAACGAACATCGACCCGACCTGGATCGGGATGAACGCTCAAGAGCTCTTCGCCGCGGCTCTCGGCGGACCCGTCACCGTGCTCAACGACGCCGACGCCGCAGGGCTGGCGGAGATGACGCTCGGCTCGGGTGCCGGCGCGGAAGGCGTGACCCTCGTCGTGACGCTCGGCACCGGCATCGGCTCGGCCCTGTTCCTCGACGGGCGGCTGCTGCCGAACACCGAGTTCGGCCACCTCACGATCAACGGCATCGACTGCTGCCCCTGGGCGTCGGCGGCCGCGCGCGTACGCGAGGAGCTGTCGTGGGCGCAGTGGATCTCGCGGCTGCAGGACTACCTCAGCTACGCCGAGTTCCTCATCTGGCCCGACCTCATCATCGTCGGCGGCGGCATCAGCCACGA
>JAYUEA010000135.1:0-2214 GCA_043739465.1 Propionibacteriaceae bacterium | reverse complement strand
GAGCGCAGGCGTACCGGGTCGTACGACGAGCTTCGGCAACGCCGCGAGCTGCGGGCCCGGGGCTCGCCAAGCGTCCATGGATTTCGGCCACGCGACACCAGAGTGTCTTCAGGAGACCGACAGCCCACCTGGCCACCACCGAACACCCCAACTGGCCGACGGTCCAGGGACGGAACACCCCAAACCCGACGGAACACCCCAAGTGGGGGGTGTTCCGTGACATTCAGGGTGTTCTGTCCCCAGCGAGCGCACCACTCAAGGGTGTTCCATCCCCAGCGGGCGCACCACCCAGGGTGTTCCGTGGCGAGCGACTCGCCATTCAGGGTGTTCCGTGGAGGAGGGCGACACCACCACTCAGGGTGTTCTGTCGACCAAGGGGGGCGCCACCGTTGGGGTCAGCTCACCAGCCCCAGGCGGAGGCGAGGCGGGTGAGGCCCTCGTCGATCATCTCCGGGGAGTTCGTGACGAAGCTCAGGCGCATCGTCGTACGGTCGGGGTCGCCGGCGTAGAACGGCCAGCCGGGTACGAACGCGACACCGGCGTCGACCGCCTTCGGCAGCACCAGGGCAGAGTCGACGTCGCCGCCGAGCCGCACCCAGACGAACATGCCGCCCTCGGGACGGGTTGCCGTCGCGCCCTCGGGCATGCGGGCATCGAGACCGGCGAGCATCGCGTCGCGGCGCTCCCGGTACACGTCGGCGACCTTCGCGATGTGCGCGTCGAGGTCGTACGTGGCCAGGTAGTGCGCGACTGCGAGCTGGTCGGTGACCGCCGTCTGGAGGCCGACGCCCTGCTTCGCGATCTCCAGCGAGCGCAGGATCTGGCCCTCGGCGCGCAACCAGCCCACACGCACGCCGGGCGCCATCACCTTCGACGCCGAGTTCAGCAGCACGGTGCGTTCCGCCATGCCGGGCTGCGCCGCGATCGGCGGGACGGCCTCGCCCTCGAAACGCAGCTCGCCGTACGGATCGTCCTCGAGCAGGGGCACGCCGGTACGGACCAGGACCTCGGCGATCGCCGCTCGACGATCGGCCGACATCGTGCGACCCGTCGGGTTCTGGAAGGTGGGGATGAGGTAGACCAGCTTCGCGCCGTACTCCTCGATCGCCTCTTCGAGCGCATCGGGCATCATCCCGGACGCGTCGCTGTCGACGCCGATCAGCCGTGCGCCGACAAGGGTGAACGCCTGTACGGCAGTGAGGTAGGTGGGGCGCTCGACGAGCACCACGTCGCCCGGGTCGATGAGCGTGGTCGCCACGAGATAGAGGCCCTCCTGCGAGCCGCTGGTCACCTGCACCTGCTCCGGGGTCGTGGGCAGGTGGCGCGACAGGCGCAGCGCGGCCTGCTGGCGCAGCTCGGGCTCGCCGATGGTCGACGCGTACTGCAGCGCACGCGGGCCCTGGTGCTCCAGCACGTACGCGAACGACTCGCGGAAGTCAGCCAGCTCGAACAGCTTCGGGTCGGGGATGCCGCCCGCGAACGAGATGATGTCGCCTCGGCCCAGCACGGCGAGGATGTCCCTCACCGGCGAGGACTTCATGGCCGCGAACCTGGTGGACAACCGGAAGACGTCTTCAGTCACGAGCGTGATCGTTTCACGTCCGAGGCGGCCTTCAGCGACAATCTCGCGACCCGCTGAGATCGCCGGTCGTCGAGCTGGCGATCGGGAGCACCGGCCAGGTCCACCGGATTGGGGGCACCGGCAGGAACTCCCACCCGCGCGTTCCACGACGTAGGTTCGTACTCACGGAGGCACGACTGGATGCCAGCGAGTTCCTGCGCAGTCGGCGGGAGCGCCTGACGCCCGACCGGGCCGGTCTGCCGACCTGGGGTGAGCGGCGCCGGGTGAAGGGTCTGCGTCGCGAGGAGGTCGCGCTGCTGGCGGGGGTGAGCGTCGAGTACTACGTGCGGCTGGAGCGCGGGAACCTCGCCGGTGCCTCAGAGTCGGTGCTGGATGCCGTCGCCAGCGCGCTGCAGCTCGACGACGCCGAGCGGGCCCATCTCCACGACCTGGCGAGGATCGCTGCGCATCGCAGCAGGCCCGTACGTGCGCCGCGCCGTTCCGTGCGACCCCAGGTGCAGTGGCTGCTCGACTCGATGAACGACACCGCCGCCTACGTGCGCAACGCCCGGATGGACATCCTCGCCACCAACCCGCTGGGCCGGGCCCTGTACGCGCCCGTGTTCGAGATGAGCCGCCCGAACATCTCCCGC
>JAYUEA010000134.1:0-6693 GCA_043739465.1 Propionibacteriaceae bacterium | reverse complement strand
TCGCCGACGCGTCCTGCTCCGGCTCCCGGAAACGCGTGATGGTGACCGTCTGTGAGTTGTCGACGACGATCTTGCCGCGGTCCAGAAGGATCTCGAGGCGGTCGGTGCCGGCGGGGTCGTGGACCGCGGTGCTGAAGATGCCGGTGGCGCCGTCGCCGAGGTCGAACAAGGCGACTGCCTCGTCCTCGACGGCGATGTCGCGCCGGAAGCCGAACCCGAGCTTCGCGAAGACCTTGGTCGGCATGCCGCACAGCCACTGCGACAGGTCGATCTGGTGCGGCGCCTGGTTGACGAGCACGCCCCCGCCCTCGCCGCCCCAGGTCGCGCGCCACGCCGACTGGAGGTAGTAGCCCTGCGGACGCCACCACGTGGTGATGATCCAGCTCCAGTGACGGATGGCGCCGAGCTCGCCGGAGTCCAGCAGGTGCTTGAGGTCCACGTACAGCGGGTTCGTGCGCTGGTTGAACATGATGGCGAAGGTCAGGTCGGGCTTGGTGGCCGCGAACTCGTTCATCACGCGGACCTGCTTCGTGTACACGCCGGCCGGCTTGTCGACCATGGTGTGCTTGCCGGCAGCAAGGGCCTTGATCGCGGTCTCAGGGTGCAGGTAGTGCGGGATCGTCGTCACGACTGCGTCGACGTCGTCGCTGGCCAGCAGCTCGTCGGCGTCGGCGAAGAACGGGACATCGGGGTACTGCTCGGCGGCGAGCGCGGCGCGCGCAGGGTCGCTGTCGCAGATCGCGCCGAGGGTCATCCCGGGCACCATCTTCGCCGCGAGGATCCGGCTGTACATGCCGCCCTGTCCGCCGAACCCGATGATTCCCAGACGTACGGTGTCCATGTCTCTCCTGCCTCTGTGCGTGTCAGACCTGTCTATCGAAGTGCGCTGATGAGCGCACTGCGTGTCAGACAGTTGCCAGATGCCAGACAGCTCGCGACGCTAGACGGTGCTGGTTCCCACGTCGGCGATCAGCGCCAGCCCCTCGGCCTCCGCGGTCTCGGCCCTCGCCCTCAGCACGGCTTCGACGGCGTCCCAGGTCTGTACGGACTCGGGCTGCAGCTCTCGCAGATCGGACACCACGCACGTTGCGACCGCAGCGTCCTGGGCCACGCCGAGAGACTCGGTGACGCGCTTCCAGTACGAGGCTTCGGGTGCCGCCGCCTGACCGAGCACCTCGTAGGCATGGCGGACGAGCTTGGCCGTCTTGCGCACCTCGTGAATCGCATCGGTGCGACGGACATCCGTGGGCAGAGCGTCGGCCTCGGCCTTCACGCGGACCACCTGCGCCGCTGCCATCCGAGGCAGGATCTCGTCTGAGGGCACCTCGGCCAACGGGGCCCAGCCCAGTGGTGGCAGAACCGTCGCGAGAGCGTCGAACCGGTCGTGGCCCAGCTCCTGGCGCATGGTCGTCAACGCCGCGTCCCGCCTGCTCAGCGCGTGTTGATGCAGGTCATCGAGGGCTGAGATCGACACGTCGGCGAGCCCTGGGTCCGACGGCAGGTCAGCGAGCCAGGCCGAGACGACCTCGAGGTCGCGAGGGGCGCCCAGCAGCCGCGCGTACCAGGCGAGCTGCCGCCGGACCTTACCTTGGCCGCCGAGCCACAGCGGCCCGTAGGTGCGCAGCGTGCTGCGCAGCCGTCGGCTGGCCACCCGCGCGGCATGGATGGCGTCCGGGGCGTCGTCGAGCACCGGGCCGTACGACCTCGTGACGACGCGCGACTGCTCCTCGACGTACGCGCCCACGACCTGCGATGCCCGGACCATGTACGGCTCCTCTTCGCTCAGGACTCGAACGGCGCCGGGTCGCCGGCGCCGACCCGCAGCACCTCGACCTCGTTGCCGGACAGGTCGACGACGGTGGTTGCGTGCAGACCCACGTCGCCCGAGTCCAGCACCGCGTCGACCTCGTGGGCGAGCGTGTCCGCGATCGTCCAGCCGTCAGTCATGGGCTCGTCGGTACCGGGCAGGATCAGGGTGCTCGACTGCAGCGGCTCCCCCAGCACGTCCAGCAGCGCACGCGCTGTGACGTGGTCGGGGATTCGTACGCCGACGGTCTTCTTCTTGGGGTGCAGCATCGCCTTGGGCGCTTCTCGCGTCGCCGGAAGGATGAACGTGTACGGGCCGGGCGTACAGGCCTTGATCGCACGGAACTCGCGATTCCCCATCTGCACGTACGCGCCGAGCTGCGCGAACTCGCTGCACACGAGCGTGAAGTGGTGCCTTTCGCTCAACCCCCGGATCGTACGGATCCGTTCGAGGGCATCCCGCGTTCCCAGCCGACAGCCGAGTGCGAATCCCGAGTCGGTCGGGTAGGCGATGAGTCCTCCGTCGGCCAGGATCGCCGCCACCTGCGCAAGCGACCGCGCCTGGGGGTTCGCGGGGTGCACGTCAAAGTAGCGGGCCATGGCTGCATCCTGCCACGGTCGCGCTCCGCGCCGGCCGCCCGTGCGAAGTCGGGGTGGCAGTACATGAAGACGTTTGCGTCGCCGACGCAAGCACCGACGTTCCTAAGCCCGGCAACGGATCGAGCATCAACCCGTTCCAGGGGAAGCAAGGAGTATTCCTGACCCAGCCGCGACGGGCACACCGAGCTGGGTCGACGCGAGCATGCCCAGGGCAAGTGCCTGACCCATGCGCATCCTCCCAGGCGCCCCCCTACACGTCCCGCAGCTGCCGTGAGCGTGCTAGGAGATCGCCAGTCGGGGATCGCCGAGCGGGTTGAACCTCATGACGGACCCGGGGCGATCGCCGTGGATTCGCGCACCACCAGAACGGTGGACAGCTCGGTGTGCAGCGCCTCGACCTTGTCACCGTTCATCAACCGGATCAGCAAGCTCACGGCGGTGCGCCCCATCTCCTCCAGCGGCTGGCGAACGGTTGTGAGCTGGGGCGTCGTAGCGCGGCTGATGTCGATGTCGTCGAACCCGGTCACCGACAGGTCGCGCGGCACGTCCAGGCCGCGCAGCGCCGCTGCACGCAAAGCTCCGACAGCGATCTTGTCGTTGAAGCAGACCAAGGCCGTAGGCCGTTCGGGCAGGTCGAGCAGATGGCCGGCCGCTTCGTGGCCCTGTTCGAGTGTGGGAGGCACGAACCGGGTCAGCTGGGGGTCGGACACGATGCCGGCCTGACCCATCGCGGCGTGGTGACCGGCAAGCCGGTCGCTGCCCGCGAGCCACTCCTGCGGGCCGGCGATCACTCCGATGCGCCGATGGCCCAGCTTGAGCAGGTGGGCGGTGACGAGGCGGGCGCCGGTCACGTGCGCGGCGGACACCGAGGCGATCTCGTGCGGCGGCCGGGTGCGTGGGTCGATGACCACGAACGGCAGGCCGCGGCGGTGCAGGGCTAGCAGCTCCGCAGGCACCTCGGGAGGCAGGATCAAGATGGCTCCAGCGACGGCTTGACCTGACAGGGATGTCAGAGGGTGGGCATTCTGCGATGCCTCGCCGGCGTCGAGGAACACGGCGCGGTCGTGCAGCTGCAACGTCTCGCTCACCGAGGACACGATCAGCCCGAAGTAGTCGCTGAGCACATAGGGGCAGCGCACGAACACGGGCCCGCGGCGGGGCGCGACGCCGCGACGAGGCATCACGACGGCAGGCGCGCGTGCGGCGATCGCCGCCTCGACCTTCGTCCGCGTGGCCAGGGACACGTTGGTGTGCCCGTTGAGCACCCGCGAGACGGTCGCGATCGACACGCCAGTGTCGACGGCGATCTGACGCACGGTGCTGCGGTCAGAGGAGGGCATCGTTGTTACATCCTTGTTCCAGTTGTAATCGCTCTTGCTACCGGTTGACAGCAGAATTTATTGCCGTTAACGTTTTGTCAGTTACGGGCGGTCCGTGCATTGTTACACGCTGTTACATCGAGCGTCAACATCCGACGTGCCCCGGACGTCCCTGGCTCAATGAGGAGTATGCGATGAGAAGAGCAGCACTGTCCTGTCTCGCGATCGGGGCGCTCACGGTCGGCCTCGCGGGTCCTGCAGCGGCCACCGCAGACCGCCGACCGGCGGACCCGGCCGCCATCCAGGCGCAGGTCTGGGTGACGACTCCCGACCGCGCGGAGCTGCTCCAGCAGCGCGACCCCGTGGCGTTCGAGCGCGGCGGCAGCGACCTGACGACGATCGTCGTGGACCCCGACCAGCGCTTCCAGACCATGGACGGGTTCGGGGCCTCGATCACCGACTCGTCGGCCAGCCTGCTGTCTGCGCTGACACCCGCGCAGCGCGACCAGGCGATGCGCTCGCTCTTCGACCCACGAGACGGGATCGGCGTCAGCTTCCTGCGCCAGCCCGTCGGGTCCTCGGACTTCACCTCGGCAGCTGAGCACTACACGTACGACGACGTCGCCACCGGCGCCACCGACCTCCCGCTCAAGCACTTCTCGATCGCCCACGACGAGGCGCAGATCCTGCCCCTGCTGCGCGAGGCCAAGCGGCTCAACCCGGCGCTCAAGGTCATGGCCACGCCGTGGAGCCCGCCCGCGTGGATGAAGACCGGCGACTCCCTCGTGGGCGGGCGGCTCAAGGACGACCCGGCGGTCTACGACGCATACGCGCGCTACCTCGTGAAGTTCGTGCAGGCGTACACGGGTGCCGGGGTCCCGATCGACTTCCTGAGCGTGCAGAACGAGCCGCAGAACCGCACGCCCGACGGCTACCCCGGCACGGACATGCCGGTCGCCCAGCAGGAGAAGGTCATCCTCGCGCTCGGCCCGCTGCTGAAGCAGGCCAGCCCGCGCACGCAGATCCTCGGGTACGACCACAACTGGCAGACGCACCCGAACGACGTTGCGAACACCCCGCCCGGCGAGAACCCCGGCACCGACTACCCGTACCAGCTGCTGTCCGGCCCAGCGGCGAAGTGGATCGCCGGCACCGCGTACCACTGCTACAACGGCAACCCGAGCGACCAGACCGCCCTTCACAAGGCGTTCCCCAAGAAGGGCATCTGGTTCACCGAGTGCTCCGGCTCGCACGGCCCGACGGACACCCCGGAGCAGATCTTCCGCGGCACGCTGACGTGGCACGCCCGCACGATCGCGATCGGCACCACCCGGAACTGGGCGCAGTCGGTGGTCAACTGGAACATCGCCCTGCGCGAGGACGGCACCCCGCACCTGGGCGGCTGCGGCAGATGCACCGGACTGCTCACGATCGCCGACGACGGCACGGTCCGCACCGACGCCGAGTACTACACGATCGGCCACCTGGCGAAGTTCGTCCGCCCGGGCGCCCAGCGCATCGCGTCCACGAGCTTCGGCACCACCGGCTGGAACGGGCAGATCATGGACGTCGCGTTCCAGAACCCGAATGGCTCCACGGCTCTCGTCGTGCACAACGAGAACGACGCGCCCCGCAGCTTCGCCGTCGCGGTGGGTGATCAGTCGTTCGAGTACACGCTGCCCGGCGGCGCGCTGGCAACGTTCACTTGGCCCGCGTCGCGGCAGCTGGGCGAGACACGTACGGCGCTCGACCTCTCCCGCGCGACGGCCACAGCGAGCAGCGGCGCCGCCGATGCAGGCCTGGCGGTCGACGGTGACGCGTCGAGCCGCTGGTCCAGCGGGACCGGGCAGGAGCCGGGGCAGTACCTCCAGGTCGACCTGCACCGGCCGGAGCTATTCCGCGAGATCGCGATCGACTCCGGCGACAACCTCGGCGACTTCGCCCAGGGCTACAAGGTCGAGATCAGCCCCGACGGGCGCCGCTGGACGACAGTCGCCGAGGGGCAGGCCACCGGGCAGCTCACGACCGTGTCGGTCCGCCCGACCGTCGCCCGCCAACTGCGGATCAGCTCGACGCGAACCGCCGGGAACTGGTGGAGCCTCGCAGACATCCGCCTATACAGGTAGGGCGGAGCACCCCACAGGTAGGGCGGAGCACCCGCGGCGGTCGGTCGCCCAACTCCCAGACCGGTCGCCGCTCCCCGCCCGCGCACGCAGACGCGCCTGTGCATCACAACAGCGGCTGGCAGGGCACTGCACTGACGCCGGCCAGTTGCCGATCGTCCCGACACAGCGTGCCAGGCCAGGATCCGTTGCGAGGTACACGTCCACGATGAACGCCCCTGCGTGCATCGCAAGGCGCCCGAGCGAAGGCGTACCGGGTCGTACGACGAGCTTCGGCAACGCCTCGAGGTGCGTGCCCCGGGGCGCGCCAAGCGTCAATGGATGTCGGCCACGCGACACTAGGCTCGGTGTGTGACCGAATCAGTTCAGCGCGAGCCCACGAACGAGGCGTGGTGGGACCCGCCGACGATCGAGGTGGCGAGCACGGACCGGGTCTCGAAGTAGGCACAGAACGTCAGCGCGAACCACAGGAAGCTCGTCGTGACGTTCGAGACGAGTGTGTTGACCAGAACCCCGCGGAACGACCGCATCGTGTCCGGACCAGGGGCCATGCCCCCGGGCAGCGGAGTGCTCGGGCTCCGTCACGGACTCGTCCGAGATACGACTGGAACCTAGGCGGCCCATCTGACATTCCCCAGGGCTGAGGTCAGCCGGCCGTGCGCGCCTCGATGACCGCCTTGAGCTCGTCGGCACCACCAGTGAGCTCGACGACGTGGCGAGGCAGGTCCTCGATCCCGACGAAGCGCTCCGGCCGCTCCGGTACATGACCGAGAGCCTCGACGATCGTCTCGGCGAACTTCACCGGCAGCGCCGTCTCGAGCACGATCATGGGCTCGTCGCCGACG
>JAYUEA010000133.1:0-2218 GCA_043739465.1 Propionibacteriaceae bacterium | reverse complement strand
CCGCTCGTTGTGCTCCTGGACGAGCCCATGGCAGGGCTCGACGTGGCTGTCGCCACCGAGGTCCGCCATGTCCTCGCTGAGCGTCTTCGAGGACGTACAGCGCTCTTCGTCACGCACGAGGTTCTCGATCTGTGGACCGTCGCGGACCGCGTCGCCGTCGTCGACGCAGGACGAGTCGTGGAGTTCGGTCCCGTCGAGGACCTGCTGACCCGTCCGACGAGCACTTTCCTTGCGCAGCTGAGCGGGCTCACGCTGCTGTCGGGGGTGGAGCGTGACGGCGACCTGGAGATCGCGCCCGGCGTCCTCCTGCAAGGTCTCAGCGACCCTGGGCAGCCGCTCACGCACGGCGGTCGCGGGCTCGCGGGCATCCCGCCTGAAGCCGTCGCCGTGCACCTCGAGCAGCCTGGTGGGAGCCCCCGCAACGTCTTGTCCGCGGTCATCGTGTCACTGGAACCACGGGGCGTCGTCGTCCGTGTACGACTCGAGGTAGCCTCCCAGCAGCTCGCCGCCGATATCACGACCCAGTCGGTCGCACGGCTCGGTCTGCAGCCGGGTCAGGCGGTCTGGGCCGTGGTGAAGGCCGTCCAGGTCCGGCTCTACGGTCGGTAGGGTTGTCCGGATGAAGCCCTGCGCAGTGATCACCGTGTCCGATCGTGCGGCGGCCGGCGAGCGCGACGACCTGTCCGGCCCGGTGATCGTCGAGACCTTGGCCGCTGCCGGGTACGAGGCCTCGCTCACGGTGGTGCTGGACGGCGAGCTCTCTGTCGCGGTGGGCCTGCGAACGGCCCTGGCCGGCGGCGCTCGGCTCGTGGTCACCACGGGGGGAACCGGTGTCGGTCCGCGCGACCGCACACCCGAGGCGACGCGGGCACTGATCGACCGCGACCTGCCGGGCATCGCCGAGCTGCTCCGCTCCGAAGGTCGTACGCACTCGGTGCACGCAGCCCTGAGCCGCGGACTGGTCGGTGTCACAGAAGGCACCGACATCCACCCGGCCGCCCTCGTCGTCAACCTCCCGGGCAGCCCGTCCGCAGCACGGGAGGGCATCGAGATCGTCCTCCAGCTGCTCCCGCACATCCTCGACCAGCTCGACGGAGGCGACCACTGATGCCCGACATCCGCCTCGCTGAGGTCACCGACAGGCCCATCGACCACGACCACCTCATCGGACGTGTGAGCCGGCCACGAGCCGGCGCGATCAGCCTGTTCCTGGGGACGGTCCGCGACAACGACCCGCAGGCGGTCGGCGAGGTCACGGCGCTCAACTACACCTGTCACCCGTCCTCGTACGACGCGATCGGTGAGATCGCCGCTGGAGTGCTCGCTGTCGAGGACCCGGACGACGAGTGTGCCGTCGCTCTCGCTCATCGGATCGGGCGGCTCGTGGTGGGTGACAGCGCGTTCGTCGTCGCCGTGTCCTCAGCCCATCGAGCCCTGGCGATGCACGTGTGCGAGCGTCTCGTCGAGGAGGTCAAGCGGACCTTGCCGATGTGGAAGCAGCAGTTCTCCTCCGACGGTACGTACACGTGGTCAGGTCTCTGACCGCCGCCAGTCCCCCGATCGCCCGCCGGACTTGGCGAGCAGCCTGATCTCGCGGATCGCGACGGACTTGTCGATCCCCTTGACCATGTCGACCACGGCGAGAGCCGCGACGGCGACCGACGTCAGCGCCTCCATCTCGACACCTGTCCGATCGGCTGCCCTGACCGTCGACGTGATCCGTACGCCCTCGTCGATGATCTCCAGATCCACGACAACGCCGTGGAGGCCGATGACGTGAGCCAGCGGCAGCAGGTCGGGTGTGCGCTTGGCGGCGCTGATGCCGGCGATCCGCGCCACCGCCAGGACGTCGCCCTTGGGGATCCGGCCATCACGGAGGAGCTCGACGACGTTCGGGGGGCAGGCCACGAGCCCTTCCGCGGTCGCGGTCCGTACCGTCACCTGCTTGTCGGTGACGTCGACCATCCGCGCCTCACCGGCGTCGTCGAGATGTCCGAACGGCTGCGTCACGCGTCTCTCCTTGGTGTGAAAGGGATCTCGGCGACTCGGGCCGTCATCGCGTCGAGGTACCACACTCTGCCGAACAACACCTCGCCGGCGCCGGTGATCAGCTTGATCGTCTCGTTCGCCATGAGGGCTCCCACCTGGCCGCACATGGCGCCGAGCACGCCGACCGTCGCGGCCGTGACCCACGTCGCCGGATCGGGCGGCTCGGGGT
>JAYUEA010000132.1:0-6702 GCA_043739465.1 Propionibacteriaceae bacterium | reverse complement strand
GCGACGGCCTTTCCGGCGGCGGCCCACGTCCGGTCGTCGGCGACGACGAGGGCTGGCTTCGCATCGGCGAACAGCGAGTCCTTGAGGATCGAGCCGGTGGCCCCCATGACGCCCCTGCCCACCTCGACGACGTCGGTGTCCGACGCCGCCGCGAGTCCGCGCGCGATGAGGTCCTGGGTCATGATCTCTCCCGGCCGCCGGTGTCTCGTACAGCCTCGCTGCGCGGTAGGCGGCCGGTCAGAACGTTACCGGGTACGAACTCGGCCGGGTCCCTTACCCGCGTTCGGCCTTGCTGCGCTCGACGCAGAACTCGTTGCCCTCCAGGTCGGCCATGACGGCCCAGCCCGTACCGTCCGGCTCGCGGAGGTCGTCGACCAGCGTCGCGCCGAGGCGGAGCAGGCGGTAGACCTCCTCGTCGCGCGACGAGTCGGTCGGCTGGATGTCGAGGTGGACGCGGTTCTTGACGACCTTGCCCTCCGGGACCGGGATGAACAGCAGGCTCGGCCGGCCGGCCGGGCCTTTGAGCATGGCCATCGGGTCGTCCGGGAAGTTCGGATCCTCCGGGTCCTCGGCGTAGCCGTCCAGGACCTGCGTCCAGAACAGGGACAGGGCGTACGCGTCGTGGGCGTCGAACGTGATGCTGTCGATAGCGCTCGTCATGGTCGCCTGCCTACCACCTGGGCACGTCTCACGGGAAGCCATTTCCAGCCGCCATCACCGGTGCCGGTTTCACAAGGGACGTGGGAGTACCTGCACTTCTCATGCCACATCTGGCATGAGAAGTGACGAAATCCCCACATACCTTGGGAAACCGACGGGCCGGAAAGCGGTGACTCAGCGGCCGATCGCTCGCGGGGCGCGGGCGACCGCGCCGAGGTGCACCTCGCTGGACGACGCGGTGAACAGACGCGACCCCGGGGGGGCCGCGCGGGCCGCGCGGAGCTCGGCGGTCAGCTCGTCGACGCGGTGCTGCAGGCCGTCGAGGCGAACCTCCAGCTCGAGGATCCGCTGCACGCCGTTGAGGTTGATGCCCTCGTCCTTCGACAGGTACTGGACCAGACGCAGCCGGGCGATGTCGCGCAGCGAGTAGCGGCGACCGCGCCCCCGCGTACGGGTGGGGACGACGAGACCGAGCCGGTCGTACGTGCGGAGCGTCTGCGGGTGCATGCCGGCCAGCCGCGCGGCCGTCGAGATCGGAAACAGCGGGGCAGCGCCATCGATGCGATCAGGAAGGTTCTCCATGTCACGTCCTCGTCAGGTACGCGCGCGGGTTCGGCTCAGCGGCGAGCCGCTGGTACTCGGCCAGCGCCGCCTTCGCCTGATCGGACAGCTGCGCCGGCACCTGGACGTCCACGGTCACCAGCATGTCGCCGGCATCACCCGCCTTGCCGACACCACGCCCCTTGACCCGGAACGTGCGGCCGTTCGGCGTTCCCGCGGGAACGCGCAGCCGTACGGACGCGCCGACCAGCGTGGGCACGTCGATCTCGGCGCCCAGCGCAGCCTCGCTGTACGTGATCGGCACCGTCACCGTGAGGGCGTCGCCGCTGCGGCCGAAGATCGGGTGGGGCGTGACGTGGACCAGCACGTACAGGTCGCCTGCCGCGCCGCTGTTCTCGCCCGCGCCGCCCTTGCCCTTGACGCGGATCCTGGACCCGTCGACCACCCCGGCCGGGATCCGTACCTGCATCGTCTTCGTCGACTGACCCCGGCCGGTCCCCGCGCACACGGGGCACGGCGTCTCGATGACGAGGCCACGACCGCGGCACTCGCGGCACGGCTCGCTGAACGCGAACCCGCCCGACTGCGACGCCTGCATGCCGGAGCCCTGGCACGTCGGGCACACCTTGGGAACGGTCCCGGCCTTCGCGCCCGTGCCGCGGCACGCCTCGCACGCGTCCTCCGAGACCATCTGAACGCCCACGGTGACGCCGGTCGCCGCGTCGACGAACGGGATCGTCACCTCTCCCTCGATGTCGGTGCCGCGACGAGGCCCGCGCCCGGAGCGTCGCCCCGTGGGCTGCTGGCCGCCGAACAGGCCCCCGAAGAGGTCGCCCAGCCCGCCGTCGCCGCCGTTGCGGAGCAGGTCCTCGAAGTTCACGTTCTGGCCCGGACGCCCCGGCTGACCGCCACCGGGGAACCGGAAACCGCCGCCGAACATGCTCCGCGCGTCGTCGTACTCCTTGCGCTTCGCAGAGTCCGACAGCACGGAGTTGGCTTCGGACACCTCCTTGAACCGCGTCTCGGCGGCCTTGTCGCCGGGGTGCTGGTCGGGGTGGTTCGCGCGGGCGAGCTTGCGGAACGCCTTCTTGATGTCTTCAGGCTTGGCGTCCTTGGAGACGCCGAGGAGCTTGTAGTAGTCCTTCTCGAGCCAGTCCTTCGTGCTCATCAGCGTCTCCTTACTGGGTCTAGATGAGCGAGCTGGGGTCGTCGGGTACGAAGTCGTCGGTGCTCTCCGCCGCCGGCACCGGCTCCTCCGTGGGATCGGTCACCGCGACCCGCGCGGGACGGATGACGCGGCCGGCGAGCCGGTAGCCCGCCTGGAACACCTGCGTGCACGTGGTCACCGAGTAGCCGGGCACCTCCACGTGCATGAGGGCCTCATGGATCTGCGGGTCGAACTCGTCGCCGACCTCGCCGAAGGCCTCCAGCCCGTACTTGGCCGTCGCCTTGGCGATCTCGTCCGCTATCAGCTTGGCGCCGCCGACGAGCTCGTCGTGGGCCTTGGCGCCGGAGATGCCGTCGAGCACGGGCAGCATGTCGGCGAGGACGGCCTCGATGCCACGCTGGCGCGCGACGTCGCGGTCGCGGTCGACGCGACGCTTGTAGTTGATGTACTCGGCCTGTACGCGCTGGAGGTCACCGGTCAGCTCGGCGATGGTGGCCGCCAGGTCGCCGTCGCCTGACTGGCTGGCCGACTCCTCGACGCCCGACGTGGAGAACTCCACGCCTTCCCCCACGGCTTCGCCGTCCGGAACGAACTGATCTGTCATGTCTCTCCTCTAGCCCCTCGATGAAGCCTAGGAGGGGCGCCCCGTCACTGAGGTGCCGATGGGTCCTTCCACGACCCTTCGACAGGCTCAGGGATCGGAGCGCCCCCAAGGCGTACGTCAGTTCTTCTTGTCGTCGTCCTCGTCCACGATCTCGGCGTCGACGACATCGTCATCGGAGCCGGTCGCGGCACCCGCGGGAGCCTCGGCACCCGCGGACTGCTGAGCGGCCTGGGCTGCCGCGTACACGGCCTGGCCCATCGACGACGCCTTCTCGTTGAGGTCGTTCATGGCGGTACGCACCTCGTCGTCGTTGTCCGTGCCCTTGAGCGCGGCCTGCAGCGTGGCGAGGGCGTCGGCGACGGGCTTCTTCTGCTCGTCGGTCAGCGTCTCGGCGTGCTCGGCGAGGAGCTTCTCCGTACGGAACGCCAGGGCGTCCGCGTCGTTGCGCATCTCGACGACCTCGCGACGCTTCTTGTCCTCCTCGGCGTGAGTCTCGGCCTCGCGGACCATGCGGTCGATGTCGTCACGGGCCAGCGCGGAGCCGCCCGTCACGGTCATGGACTGCTCCTTGCTCGTGGCCAGGTCCTTCGCGTGGACGTGGACGATGCCGTTGGCGTCGATGTCGAAGGTGACCTCGACCTGCGGCAGGCCGCGCGGCGCCGGCATCAGGCCGGTGAGCTCGAAGTTGCCGAGCGACTTGTTGTCGCGGGCGAAGTCACGCTCGCCCTGGTAGACCTGGATCATCACCGACGGCTGGTTGTCCTCGGCCGTGGTGAACACCTCGGAACGCTTGGTCGGGATCGTCGTGTTGCGCTCGATGATCTTGGTCATCACGCCGCCCTTGGTCTCGATGCCGAGGCTCAGCGGGGTGACGTCGAGGAGCAGCACGTCCTTGACCTCGCCCCTCAGCACGCCGGCCTGCAGCGAGGCGCCGAGAGCAACGACCTCGTCGGGGTTGACACCCTTGTGGGGGTCCTTGCCCGCGAGCTCCTTGACGAGGTCGACGACGGCGGGCATACGGGTCGAGCCGCCGACCAGGATGATCTCCTTCACCTTGTCGGTGCTGACCTTCGCGTCGGCGAGCACCTTGTTGAACGGCGCACGGCAACGATCGAGCAGGTCCTGGGTGAGGCGCTGGAACTCGGCGCGGGTGAGCTTGGCGTCGAGGTGGAGGGGGCCATCGGCTCCGGCCGTGATGTACGGCAGGTTGATGTGCGTCTCCTGGGCGCTCGACAGCTCGATCTTGGCGCGCTCGGCGGCCTCCTGGAGGCGCTGACGGGCCATCTTGTCCTTGGAGAGGTCGATGCCGTTGGCGTTCTTGAACTCCTTGACCAGGTGGTCGACGACCCGCTGGTCCCAGTCGTCGCCGCCGAGACGGTTGTCACCGTTGGTGGCCTTGACCTCGAAGACGCCCTCGCTGATCTCGAGCAGTGACACGTCGAAGGTGCCACCGCCGAGGTCGAAGACGAGCACCGTCTGCTCCTCGTGGCCCTTGTCGAGTCCGTACGCGAGCGCGGCTGCGGTCGGCTCGTTGATGATGCGGTCGACGGTGAGGCCGGCGATCTCGCCCGCCTCCTTCGTGGCCTGACGCTCGGCGTCGCCGAAGTACGCGGGAACCGTGATGACCGCGTTGGTCACCGGCTCACCGAGGTAGGCCTCGGCGTCGCGCTTGAGCTTCTGCAGCACGAAGGCGCTGATCTGCTGGGGCTTGTAGTCCTTGCCGTCGATGTCGACGGACCAGTTCGTACCCATGTGACGCTTCACGGACCGGATCGTGCGGTCGACGTTGGTCACTGCCTGGCGCTTGGCGACCTCGCCGACCAGGACTTCGCCACCCTTGGCGAAGGCGACGACCGACGGGGTCGTACGCGCGCCTTCAGCGTTCGGGATGACGGTGGGCTCGCCGCCCTCGAGAACGGCGACGACTGAGTTGGTGGTGCCGAGGTCGATGCCTACTGCACGAGCCATGAGGGTTCCTCCGATGGTGCTTATCTGGTTGCTTGGTGATCTCAAACCTGACTTGAGCCTAGCACGCTCAATACCAGAGTTGAGTCGTGTCCACTCAACCTTGAGGATGGGGCGTATTCTCAGGAGAGGTTGCCCAGCGCCGCGTCTCACTTGCATTGTCGGCCCCGCGCTTCGTCTGGACTCGGCCGCACAACCTTTGCGTCAGTCCGCCACCGCGCGCACAGCACTTTGGTCCAGAAATCGCGTCACAGGGGTTGTGCGGGCACCCGAAAGGCTGTGCGCGTGAGAGCGGAGCGAGCGAAGCCATCTGGAGCCGCTCCAGCTGCGCGACCAGACTAGGGACCACCGGACAGCGCGTACGCCGTCGTGCGGGATCCATCTCGTACCCAGATCACCGCGGGTACGTAGCTCTCGGGCCCGGCGACGGACAGGATGAGACCTCCGCCGAGCGTGCGCCCTACGTCGGCTGCGGCGGCGGGCACCGGCACGTCGGCGGTGCCGCGCACGTAGGTGCGGTCGCCGAACTGGATCTTGGGCGGCGCTTCAGTGATCGTGAGACTCCACTCCCAGGTGCGGTCGTGGACGTACCCGACACGCCCCGCAAGTCCGGCCACAACGAGCCCCGCCAGCAGCACAGTGAGCGCCACTCGATGAGCTGTCGCCACGCGCCGCATGTCGGCACGCTACCGCGACGCACATCCAAGAGGGAGATGACGGCCCGACCAACAGGCAACTGGGGCGCATGGTGCGTCTCCACCGGCGCGTCGCACCACACCAGCACCAATTGCTTGTTCGTCGAGCACGGAGCTGGCGTCGCCCTCCAGTGGTGTCACCTGGAGGCAGATGTGACGAATCCGCCAGGATCCTCGCGCTGGTCGCCTTGTACGGCGTCTGCGGTGGGGATCCTGGCGGATTCGTCCCAACTAGTGGTTCAGGGCGACCGGTCAGCCGCTACGACGGGCGCTGAACGAGGCCGCGCTGTGCGGGCGCACGGCATTGCCGGACGGGCCGACCTTGCGCACCCCTGAGGCGGAACGGGGAGCGGTTGTTGCGTGCGAGGCCGAGCCGCCACGGGAGCCGCCCGAGCTGCCGCGAGCCCCGCTCGACTTACCCGGCGAGCCGCCGGACGTGCCACCGGACGTGCGCGGCAGGCCGTCGTTGGTGTTGAAGCCCGACGAGTGGGTCTTGGACGGTCCGCGACCGCCACCGCCCGAGCTCTTCGTACCGCCGGGGTGGACCTTGGCCTGCGCGCGAGCGCCGCCGCTCTGTCGACGACCGCTGCCGCCGTTGCGGGTACGGCTGGCGCCCTGCTCCTCGGGCACGTACGCGTCGGCGTAGCCACCGGGCACGAGGACCCGCTCGCCCGGCGCCAGCGTCGCCAGCATCGGGTGCTTGTTCCGGTCGATCCGCGTGGTGATCGGCGTGATGCCCGCGGCCCTGGTGAGAGCGCGCACGTCCCGGACCTGCTCGTCGGTCATCAGTGTGATGACCGTGCCCTCGGCGCCGGCACGAGCCGTACGGCCGGAGCGGTGCAGGTACGCCTTGTGCTCGACCGGCGGGTCGGCATGGACGACGAGCGTGACGTCGTCGACGTGGATCCCACGCGCGGCGATGTCGGTGGCGACAAGCGTCGACGCCTTGCCGTTGTGGAACGCG
Organism: Propionibacteriaceae bacterium; assembly: GCA_043739465.1. Taxonomy (GTDB): domain Bacteria; phylum Actinomycetota; class Actinomycetes; order Propionibacteriales; family Propionibacteriaceae; genus Fen-668. Next base: position 85 of record JAYUEA010000132.1, on the reverse strand, counting down.
TCGAGGTTGCGTGTACGGGCGTTCTGGCTGAGGTTGCCGTGCAGGTCGACCGCGGTGACGCCTTCGTGGTTGAGCTGGCGGGCCA
>JAYUEA010000131.1:0-2223 GCA_043739465.1 Propionibacteriaceae bacterium | reverse complement strand
TGGTCGCTGTGCTGGGGGTCTACAGGTTGTCCCTGCGCAGTCCCGCGGCACTCGCTTCTTCGACGGAGGCCTCGTTAACCTCGCCGCAGTGAAGGCGTAGCTAGGTCAACGATGAAGCCCAGCCTCCATCGGGCTGCAGATGCGTCGCCCGTCTCATTGGGCCACGACTAGGCGACTCTTCGATCCGTACGAGGTGGCTGGAATGTCTAGCCGCCGGACCGCACTCGTCATGCGGTCACCAGCCCCGGCTCAGAGATGAAGATGCGAGCACGCGCCAGCCAGTTCGGAGTCAGCGCCCGGATGGTGTCGGCATCCCTGAACGGGTCGGGCACAATCCAGTCGTCGTCCAAATGGGCGTCTGTCGCCCACGCCGGGGCATGCCCGCCGAACTCGTGGGCGACGATCACGCGGAACAGGGTGTCGAAGCGGTCATCCTCGATCAACCTGGCCCGGCGGTCCCAGACTCGGCGCAACTCGCTCCCCTCGGTCCCGGCTGCTCGCAGGTCGTCGCGTGCCTGAAGGATCATCCGCAGGGCGAAGTCCCCATCACCTTCGACCAACGCGCGGTTGACAGCCTCAGCCGCGTCGTCCGGGGTCATGAGTCCTTGCTGGCGGACGTGCTCGAAGGCGGCGCCCAACCGCAGGGCCCGCAGATAGATCGCCGCCGACGGGATGGTCGACCCGGACAGGTAGGTGGACAGCCGGGTCGCCGACGTACCAAGGTGTCGCGCGAAGTCACTCTGGGTGAGTCCGCTCTGATTGAGGGAGCCGCGCAGGGCGCCAGCGACCTCGGCGCGCTCCTCGGGCCCGATGTTCATGCGCCGATCCTATCGGATGTGATAACCGAAGGCATGGTCGGCGGTGGTCGGTGCTCGTGTCATTGAGCGCCCGGGACAGCGCGAAAGTACGATCAGGACTTCGCGAAAGTACGGAAATAGTGTCGCAAGAGTACGGATGCGGGACTAGGGTGAGTCGCATGGATGATCTCCTCCCGCGTAGGACGGGCGCCGTGGGACGCCAACTGCTCTCCGCGTTCCCTGCGGTGGTGATCCAAGGGGCTCGCCAAGTCGGCAAGAGCACACTTGCCCGGCAACTTGTCCAGGATCGCACCGCTGTCGTGGTCACGCTGGATGATCGGCGCACCCGGGATGCGGCCGTCGCCGACGAGTCCGCTTTCGTCGAGCAGTGCCCCGACGGAGTGTTGGTCGTCGACGAGGTTCAACGGGAGCCCGAACTCCTGCTCGCAATCAAAGCCAGTATTGACCGGGACCGTCGGCCCGGCCGGTTCCTGCTCACCGGGTCAGCGGACCTGCTGACAGTGAAGGGCCGGACCGACAGTCTGGCGGGCCGTGCTGCCACCCTGCGTCTCCGGGGGCTCAGCCAGGGTGAACTTGCTGGCCACCCCGAGGACTTCGTCTCCTCGCTTCTCGCCAGCCCAGCGCCGCATCGGTTCACGACTGAATGGGCCCGTGCCGACTACGCGGCGGCCATGGCCAAGGGTGGCTACCCGGACACCCGCGGCCTCCACCCGCGCCTGCGCCACGCTTGGCTTGACAGCTACCTCGACCGCGTCTTGGAACGCGACGCGACGCTGCTCCCCTCCGGGGGGCAACCGCGTCGGTTGCGCTCGGTCTTGTCTCTCGTCGCCGCGAACCAGGCTGGCGAACTCGTCAAGGCACGGATCGCCGACGGCGCCGACATCCCGCGCAACACCATCACGGCATACCTCGACGTGCTTCGCTCGGTGTACTTGGTCGACGAGCTACCGCCGTGGACTGCGAACCTGACCAAGCGGGAAGTTGGACGGACCAAGGCCTTCGTCGGCGACTCTGCCCTGGCATTGCGCCTCAACCGACTGACCGAGCAACAGCTGTTGCCGCTCACTTCGGACTCCATCGGCGGTCTGTTCGAGGCATTCGTGGCCAGCGAGCTGCTCAAGCAACAGTCCTGGAGCGGACACGACTACCAGCCGTTCCATTTCCGTGATCGTGACGGCGTGGAAGTCGACCTCGTCCTCGAACTCGACGACGGACGGATCATCGCCATCGAGGTCAAGGCATCATCGACGTACCGGTCAGAGCACTTCGCCGGACTCCGCTTCCTCAAGGACAAGCTGGGCGACCGGTTCGTCGCAGGCATCGTCGTCGGTATGTCGGACAGTGGCTATCAGTTCGCAGACCGCCTGTACGGTCTTCCCGCCGCCGCCCTCTGGCAATTGCACAC
>JAYUEA010000130.1:0-2224 GCA_043739465.1 Propionibacteriaceae bacterium | reverse complement strand
CGTCGACGTTCCAGGCGATCATGCAGCGCCACGTCGAGAACGTCCTCTTCGGCAAGGCGACGCCGGAGGTGGCCGCCAAGGCCATGTACGACGAGGCGAAGGCTCAGATCAAGTCCTGATCTGTCGTCCCGACTCTGTCATCCAGATAGCCACGCAAGGGCGTGGGGCTTCGGCCCCACGCCCTTACTGGCCATTACCTTGCCCAGTTACCCTGTTCCGGGGCGAGGAGTGTGATGGACAACGTCGGGCGGGTGCCAGGCCTGGCCGCGGACGGATCCGTACGGATCGGTGCCGACGGTCCCGGCATCATCGTCGTGCTGCCACGCCACGCGGTGGGCTCCGAGGGTTCAGACGCTCTCGACTGGACCTCACGAACCATCGTGGACGAGGACGAGATCGCGATCGACTCCACGTCCGGGTCGCTCCGCGCAGCGGTCAGGCACGAGATCAGTACGTCAACGTGGCGGGTCCGGGTCAGCCTGGCCAACGGGACCGGTGACGATGTCTCGTTCTCGCGAGCACATCTCGTGGTCGATCCCGGGGATGGCCAAGCTTGGGTCTGGGCGGCGGGTGTGTCCGGACTTCTGGTCCTCGAGGTTGCCGGTGAGCTGTGGGCGTTGTCGCTGCGCCAAGGACGCGTCGTGCGGGAGCTGGACGAGATCTGCTGGCTCCCCGACGGCACCACCGTTCCCGCCGGCCGTCGCGTCATCCTCGAGATGTCCGGGCGCCGCTGCGTGGACTGGGAGGATGTGGCCTCCCTGCTGCCGAACTGGCTCCCGCCACTGACCGTACGGGGCGACGAGCCGGTCGACCTCAAGCTTCCCGATGCCGGCGTCGTCGCCGCCGAGTGCTCGGTGTTCGAGGGGCCGGAGTCCACGGAGATCCGCGGGGACGGGCTGCGCCGGGTGCTCATCCACGGCGCGTTCGGCGAGGTGTCGCTCGACTGTGCGTTCTCCCCGTCGCTCGCGGACGCGGTCGCGCACGGCGCTCGCCAGCTCGCGCGGATGGTTCGCGAGGTGCCGGGCGCGGTCCACCAGATGGACGACACGGGGCCGACGACGCGAGCGCGGGGCCTGGAACGTACAGCTCGCAGGCTCATCCTGCTCCAGTCCGCGCACAGCCACGACGCGGCCGACCTCGTACGTGCCTGGCTCCTGGAGGGGGTCTCGGACCTGCTGCACAGCGGCGGGACGCCGGGCCCGTTCGCGGTGGCAGCTCTCGCCGGTGAGGTGCAGCGGCGCGACGACCCCCAGGCGCTGCACACGCTGCTCGACGCCTTGCCGGAGGTGGACACCGAGCCCGGCATCGTCCTCGCGCTGACAAGGGTGTGGGCGGTCCTGTGGGGGCTCGGGCACGACCCCGAGCCTGTACGGCAGGCGCTCGCGTGGGTGCTGTCACGACCAGGGGGGACTCGCCTCGAGGCCATCGAGCACGCGGTGGCGGGCGGCCGGCCTGACGGTCCCGTACAGCTCCTGGCGGCGCTCGGTGGAGGCCTTCCCGGTGGGCCCTTCCCGGCGCGGGACGCGTGGCAGGACGCGTACGCGGTGGCGCTGGTCTCGCTGGTGGGCGACGACGCCCCGGACCGGCTCCGCCTCGTACAGGCCGCTGAGGTCGCCGCACGCACGGTGACCGCGGCGAACCCCGGTGACCCCGACGTCCTCGCCTGGCTGCTGCTCGGCGAGTGATCAGCTGTAGCGACGCCAGATGTATGGAACGGTCGTCGTGATCGGGATCATCCCGCACGACTCGAGGATGACACGGCTCATGACCGTGCAGTCGGCGTAGAGGTAGCGCGCGCCAGAGTCGAGCGCGGCACGCGCGCGGGCCTGGGTGAGCGCCCGGTAGACCCCTCGGCCCCGCCAGTCCTCGCGGATGGCGCCGCCCCACAGGCCGGCGAAGTCGGTGCCAGGGACTCGGTCGAGCCTGCCGCTGCCGATGACCTCGCCGTCTGCTTCGGCGAACCAGAGGTCCACGTACGAGCTCGCCAGGCGGCGGAGCGTCATCTCGACCATCTCCGGGATAGGGCCCCAGACGCAGGCCTGCATGGCGACGATGCGCTCGGTGTCGCCCTGGACGTCGCCGCGGTCGCCGGCGCGGTGCAGCTCGACGCCGGCGGGAAGGTTGTCGTCCCCGACAAGCTGGTCGGCCCGACCAGCCATCACCGTCTCGCGTTCCTGGGCGCGCAGCCCGTGGCTGGTGAGCACGTTCCCGAGGTTGCGCGGCT
>JAYUEA010000129.1:0-6729 GCA_043739465.1 Propionibacteriaceae bacterium | reverse complement strand
CGCAACCGCCGTACCTCGAACATGGCGCTCCTTCGCTTGATGACCCTTCGACACGGGCTCCTTCGCGGGCCTGCTCAGGGGACGGGGCGGCGACCGATCCCTGAGCAGAACCGCGAAGCAGCTCGTGTCGAGGAGTCACGTTACTCATCTTGAACAATACCGGTCAGAAACGCTCGCTTTTCCTGACTGGTTGGTGCGCCGACACTTGAAGGGAATGGAGGCGTCATGACTACGCAGGAAACCCGGCAGCCCGCGACACCGCTGACCACCCACCAGTACGAGCCCGCACACGACGAGCTCGCCGGTCTCGCCGACGCGGCGGTCGCGCAGGTGCGCACCTGGGTCGCCGACAGCCGAGACATCCCACCCGAACCTGCGGCGGCCTTGCTGGCCGATGTGCTGCGCGACCCGAACGGGCTCGCTTTCACCGTGGGCTTCGTCGACGGCGTGATCCGTCCCGAGGATGTCCATGTCGCCGCTCGGGCCCTCCACGGGCTCACGCCGCTGATCCCGAAGTTCCTGCCGCTGTACCTCAAGACGGCGGTACGGGTCGGGGCCGCGCTGGCACCCATACTCCCCTCCATCGTCGTCCCCACCTCCCGCCGCGTGCTGCGCTACATGGTGCGACACCTCATCGTCGACGCCACCGACGATCGGCTGGGGGCCGCGATCACGACGCTGCGCCGCGAGGGCGTACGGCTCAATGTGAACCTCCTCGGCGAGGCGATCCTCGGCGAGTCCGAGGCCGCACACCGCCTCGCGGGCACCCGTCGGCTGCTGGAACGCGACGATGTCGACTACGTGTCCATCAAGGTGTCAGCGGTCTCCGCACCTCACACCCCCTGGGCCTTCGACGAGGCCGTCACGCATGCCGTCTCCGCGCTGCTGCCGCTGTTCGAAGTGGCCGCTGACAAGGGGAAGTTCATCAACCTCGACATGGAGGAGTTCAAGGACCTCGACCTCACGATCGCCGTCTTCACGACGCTGCTCGAGCGTCCTGAGCTGCGCGGGCTCGAGGGCGGGATCGTGCTGCAGGCCTACCTCCCCGACGCCCTCGGCGCGATGATCCGGCTGCAAGAGTGGGCTGGAGCGCGGGTCGCGTCCGGTGGTGCGCCGATCAAGGTGCGCGTCGTCAAGGGCGCCAACCTGCCGATGGAGACCGTCGACGCAGAGCTCCACGGCTGGCCGCTCGCGACCTGGCCTACGAAGCTCGCGACCGACGCGTCGTACAAGGCCGTGCTCGACTACGCGCTTCGCCCGGAGCACACGCGAGCTGTACGGATCGGGGTCGCCGGCCACAACCTGTTCGACGTCGCACTGGCGCTGCTGCTCGCTCGCCAGCGCGGCGTCGCCGACGCGATCGACATCGAGATGCTGCTCGGCATGGCGACCGCGCAGGCCGAGGTCGTACGACGCGACGCCGGCTCGATCCTCCTGTACACGCCCGTCGTCCACCCGGCCGAGTTCGACGTCGCCATCGCGTACCTGATCCGCCGCCTCGAAGAGGGCGCCTCCCACGAGAACTTCATGTCCGCCGTCTTCGACCTCGACGACCCCGCCATGTTCGCCCGCGAGCGCGACCGCTTCCTAGCGTCGGTAGCGGCGATGCCGACCGAGGTACCACCCTCGAACCGCGTGCAGGACCGGAGCAACCGGGTCCCTGAGGAGCAGCGCGACGCAGTCGCTGTGCGTCTCGAAGGGCCCACCACGTTCGCCAACGCTCCCGATACCGACCCTGCGATCGCGGCGAACCGGAGTTGGGGCGACCGGATCCGCGATCGCATGCAACCAAGCACGCTCGGCCATGCAATCACGCACGTGGCCACGTCCGACGAGCTCGACGCCCTGATTGCACGAACCGTCGAGGCGGGCGCATCCTGGCGTGATCTGCCCGTCGACGAGCGCGTACACATCCTTCACACAGCCGGCGACACCCTCGAAGCGCACCGCGCCGACCTGCTCGAGATCATGGGCGCGGAGTGCGGGAAGGTGCTGGAGCAGGGCGACCCGGAGGTGTCGGAGGCGATCGACTTCGCGCACTACTACGCCGAGTCGGCGCGATCGCTCCACGCGATCGACGGAGCCCTGCCCGATCCCGTACAGCTCACTGTCGTCACCCCGCCCTGGAACTTCCCGGTCGCGATCCCTGCCGGCTCCACCCTCGCCGCGCTGGCCGCTGGCTCACCGGTCATCATCAAGCCTGCGCACTCGTCGCGGCGCTCCGCGCAGGTCATGATTGAGGCGCTGTGGGAGGCAGGCGTGCCGCGCGACGTGCTCGTCTGCGTGCAGCTCGACGAGCGATCGCTGGGCACACGGCTGATCAGCGACCCGCGGGTCGAGCGGGTGATCCTCACGGGGTCGTACGAGACCGCGTCGCTGTTCCGCTCGTTCCGCCCTGATCTGCCGTTGCTGGCCGAGACCAGCGGCAAGAACGCGATCATCGTCACACCAAGCGCCGACCTGGACCAAGCAGCTAAGGACGTCGTCTACTCGGCCTTCGGTCACGCCGGACAGAAGTGCTCGGCGGCGTCGTTGGTGGTGCTGGTCGGCTCGGTTGCCACGTCGGAGCGCTTCCGCCGGCAGCTGATCGACGCCGTGTCGGCGTACAAGGTCGGCATGCCCTGGGAGTCGTCCTCGCGCATCGGACCGCTCATCGGTCCCGCGGACGGCAAGCTGCTGTCGGCCCTGACCACGCTCGAGCCGGGGCAGTCGTGGATCGTCGAGCCCGAGCGGCTGGACGAAACCGGCACCCTGTGGCGGCCGGGAATCCGCGACGGCGTGAAGCGGGGCTCGGAGTTCCACCGGGTCGAGTACTTCGGGCCCGTCCTCGGGGTCATGACCGCCGGCACGCTCGATGAGGCGATCGACATCGTGAACGCGATCGACTACGGGCTGACGAGCGGTCTGCACTCGCTCGACGAGGCCGAGATCGCGCAGTGGCTGGCGAGGATCGAGGCCGGCAACCTGTACGTGAACCGCGGCATCACCGGCGCCATCGTCCAGCGGCAGCCGTTCGGAGGCTGGAAGAAGTCGGTCGTCGGAGCGGGCTGGAAAGCGGGCGGCCCCAACTACCTCGTCGGGCTGACGAACTGGGTGGACGCGCCAGCCCCACAGCGGTTCCCTGAGGAGCACCGGGACGAAGTCCCTCTGCGTCTCGAAGGGCCGCACCGCGACGCGATCACTGCCGCCGCCCTCGCCGCGGCGCGGGACGCCGGTGCCCCCGAGGCCGACCAGGCCTGGTTGTACAGCGCTCTCGCAACCGACGTGACGGTCTGGAACGAGGAGTTCGGGGTGGTACGGGATGTGTCAGGGCTGGTATGCGAGCAGAACGCGCTGCGCTACCAGGCCGTGCCGGTGACCGTACGCAACGGCTCGGAGCGGGTCGTCGACCTGCTGCGCATGGCCGCTGCGGGCATCCGTACCGGAGCGCGCCTCACGGTGAGCGCGGCGCGATGGGCGCCCGACGTGGAGGCGTACCTGCTCAGCGCCGGCGTCACCTGCGCGACCGAGGATGAGGCCGCCTGGGCCACCAGGGCTAAGGCGCTCGTCACCACCGGCGGGCGTATCCGGCATATCGGCGGGGACCCACTGGCGACCGCCACAGCGACGGGCGGGTCGCCGGACGTGGCCATGTACGACCACGCCGTCGTCTCCGCCGGCCGCGTCGAGCTGCTCACGTACCTGCGCGAGCAGGCCGTGTGCGTCACCGCCCATCGCTTCGGAACACCTCGCCACTACGAGATCCCGCTGCTGCCACCCACCTGAAAAACCTCTTGCTGAGATTTTCCTGAACACGGTTCTTATGTAAGCATGGGCAGCGTGCAGATAGGTCTCCCGATGCGGCTGGCCGCGTCCCTCGTCGCCGCAGCCGCGGCGGTGCTGGGCGGTGCGGCAGCGGACCCGGGACGCATCGCGACCAGCTACGAGGATTCTGCGATGGTGGCGGCTCTTCCTGAGGTTCTCGACCGGCCTGAGGCGCTCGACCGTAGTTCAGACCGCACCGAGTTGGATGTCGACGCCGCGGCGATCGAGCGGGCCAGCGCGTTGTCGACGCAGGCAGCCGAGATCTCGAAGGCCTCCGACGATGCCAAGATCGCTGCTCAGACGGCCGCCCGTCAGAAGGCTCTGGGCTACGACCCGGCGCTCAAGGACCCCCGCGCGATCGCCAAGCAGCTGATGCTGAACACGTACGGCTGGGGCGACGCGCAGTTCACATGCCTCGACAAGATCCTCACGCAGGAGTCGCAGTGGAGCGTGACCGCGACCAACCCCAGCTCCGGTGCGTACGGCATCCCGCAGGCTCTCCCGGGCACCAAGATGGCCTCGGCCGGCGCCGACTGGAAGACGAACCCCGCGACCCAGATCACGTGGGCGCTCGGTTACGTGAAGGAGCGCTACAGCACCCCGTGCCAGGCCTGGTCGTTCAAGCAGGCGCACGGCTGGTACTGACCGGAACACCCCGAAACCCTCGGGTGATCCTCTCGGCCACCCTGTAGCGTCGCAGTCATCATGAGCACCCTCGTCGCCCGCAGCCTCGCCGCCGGGCATGGCGATCGCACGCTGTTCACCGGTCTCGACCTCGTCGTCGCGCCCGGCGACGTCGTCGGTCTCGTCGGCGCCAACGGCGCAGGCAAGTCCACCCTGCTGAGGATCCTGGCCGGGCTGGCGCGACCGGAGAGCGGCGAGGTCGTACGGGCTCCGGCGTCGGCCTCCGTCGGCTACCTGCCGCAGGAACCGGAGCGCCGAGACGGCGAGACGGTGCTGGAGTTCCTGGGGCGTCGTACGGGCGTGACCGCTGCACACTCCGACCTCGATGTCGCCAGTCACGCGCTCGGGACCGGAGAGCCGATCGACGGGGTGCCCGCCGACGACGCATACAGCGCAGCACTCGACCACTGGCTCAACCTGGGCGGCGCCGACCTGGACACGCGGGCCGAGGCGGTGGCCGACGACCTCGGGCTCGGCGTCGACATCGACCGGCCGATGACCGCGCTCTCCGGTGGCCAGGCAGCGCGAGCCGGTCTGGCGTCGCTGCTGCTGAGCCGGTACGACGTGTTCCTGCTCGACGAGCCGACCAACGATCTCGACCTCGACGGGCTCGCGCGGCTCGAGGAGTTCGTCACCGGGCTGCGGGCAGGGGTCGTCGTCGTGAGCCACGACCGCGAGTTCCTGGCCCGTACCGTCAACAGCGTCGTCGAGCTCGACCTGGCGCAGCAGAAGATCGGCGTGTACGGGGGCGGCTACAGCGCGTACCTCGAGGAGCGCGAGGTTGCTAAGCGGCATGCGCGCGAGGAGTACGAGCAGTACCAGGAGCGCGTCGGCGGCCTCACCGACCGCGCCCGGATGCAGCGGGCGTGGATGGACAAGGGCGTGCGCAACGCCGTACGCAAGGCGAAGGATCCGGACAAGTTCATCAGGCACCACAACAAGGACTCGGCTGAGAAGCAGGCCGCCAAGGCGAAGCAGACCGACCGGCTGCTGGAGCGGCTCGAGGTCGTCGAGGAGCCGCGCAAGGAGTGGAGGCTGCAGATGGAGATCGCGGTGGCACCACGGGCCGGCGCCGTGGTCGCGACCGCTCGTCGCGTGGTCGTACGACGCGGCTCCTTCACTCTCGGACCCGTCGACCTGCAGATCGACTGGGCGGATCGCGTCGCCATCACTGGGCCGAACGGGTCAGGCAAGTCGACGCTGCTCGCGGCGCTGCTCGGGCGGCTCGAGGTCGACGACGGCGCGGTCAACCTCGGGTCGGCTGTCGTGGTCGGCGAGATCGACCAGGCGCGGTCGCTGTTCGACGGTACCGAGCCGCTGCGTCGTGCGTTCGCGGCGCAAGTGCCGCAGTGGCCGGACGCGGAGGTGCGGACGCTGCTGGCCAAGTACGCGCTCGGCGCGGCTCACGTCGACCGACCTGCGTCGTCCCTGTCGCCCGGAGAGCGCACCCGTGCGGCGTTGGCGCTCCTGCAAGCCCGGGGCGTCAACCTGCTGGTGCTCGACGAGCCCACCAACCACCTCGACCTGCCGGCGATCGAGCAGCTCGAGGACGCCCTCGACAGCTACCCCGGCACCCTGCTGCTGGTGACCCACGACCGCCGCCTGCTCGACGCCGTACACCTCACCCGCCGCTTCGCCGTCGAGGCCGGCAAGGTGACGGAGCTGGACGTGTGACGGCCCTGGAGGTGCGGGCGGCCGGGCTTCGAGACGCCTGCCGGCTTCGCCGACAGGCTCCTCAGGGACCCGGTGATGGAGCTCGTCGAGTCGGCTCCCTGAGGAGCACTGCGACGGAGTCGCCTCACTGTCTCGAAGGGCGGCCGCCTCACTCGTAGAACGCCCCATCCCTAGAGTGTGGCCATGGAGCTGCCTGTCCTCGATCCGCGCGAGCAGCGGGTGCTGGGGTGCCTGCTGGAGAAGATGGTGACGGTTCCCGCGACCTACCCGATGACGCTCAACGCGGTACGGTCCGCGGCCAACCAGACGTCGAGCCGCGATCCGCTCGTCGACTGGTCCGAGTCCGAGGTCGACGAGACCCTGCGAGAGCTGAAGAAGCGTGAGCTCGTGCGATTCGTGTGGGCGTCGGGGTCGCGGACGGTCAAGTACGCGCAAGCGCTCGACCAGGCCATCGACCTCGACGAGGGTGAGCGCGCGCTGCTCACCGTGCTGCTGCTGCGCGGCGCGCAGGCGCCGGGTGAGCTGAGGACGCGGACGGAGCGGCTGTACGCGTTCGGCGAGCGCTCC
>JAYUEA010000128.1:0-6739 GCA_043739465.1 Propionibacteriaceae bacterium | reverse complement strand
GGAAGGCGAGCTCTGCGCGGATCGCGAGCGCCAGCAGGCCGCCGAACAGGAAGAACCCGAAGGCCGTCACGAAGTACATGTTCGCGATGACCTTGTGGTCGGTGGAGGTGATCATCCGGTAGAACCGGCGACCCCAGGTCTGGGTGCGTACGGTCCTGGTCACCTCAACGGTGGCCACCCTCTCGGCGATAGCGCTCACTTGCCGCTCTCCTTCGCGCTCGGCACCGGGACCGCGGTCGTCTGGGGGTTCGCGACGATCTCGCCGGTCTGCCCCTTGGCCTTGAGCCCGTTGAGGTACGTGTTGTACTCGGCCAGCGTCACCACGTGGACGTTGAACAGCATGGCCGAGTGGTACGAGCCGCAGAGCTCGGCGCACTTGCCGAGGTACGTGCCCAACTTGGTCGGAGTGACCTCGAACGTGTTCGTACGGCCCGGGATCGCGTCCATCTTGAAGTAGAACTCAGGGATCCAGAACGAGTGGATCACGTCGGTCGACTCGATCTGGAAGAGGATCTTCTGGTTGACCGGCAGGTACAGGTCGGGGTAGTTCTCGATGGTGCCGGCGTTGTGGATGACGGCACCCACGGCCGAGTTGTCGGCCTCGTAGTAGTCGAACGTCCACGACCACCTCTGGCCGAGGGCCTTGATCACGTGGTCGGGCTTGCCCGAGTGGTCCATGACGGCGTCCTGCGTGCGCACCGTGTACATGAACAGCACGCCGATGATGAGGAACGGCAGGATCGTGTACATGATCTCGAGCGGCACGTTGTACTGGTTCTGCTTGGGCAACTCGTCAGCGTGCTTCCGGCGGAACCGGATCACCGTGTAGCCGATCAGGCCCCACACGATCACGCCGACCACCATGCTGGCGATCCAGGCGCCGCTCCACAGCGACCCGATGTTTCCCGACTGCTGACTGGCGCCCACAGGGAGTCCCCATCGGCCCCACTGGTCCGAGGTCGACTGGCTGCATCCGGCTGTGAGCAACAGGATCGCCGCTCCAGCGAAGACCCTGCGCGGAGTCAGAACACGATGCACGCATCGTCCTTCCGTACGGACGCACTCGCGGCGTCTTCTTGAACCTGGGCGGCAGCCTAACGCAAAACCACCGCCCGGTGATCAGAGCCGGACGGTGGTTTGGTATACGCGCCCACGCAGGAGCGATGGATTCAGTGGAACGAGTCGCCGCACGCGCAGGAGCTGCCCGCGTTGGGGTTGTCGATCGTGAAGCCCTGGGCCGAGATCGTGTCGGCGAAGTCGATCTGGGCGCCGTTGAGGTACGGGGCGCTCATCTTGTCGACGGCGACCTTGACGTCGCCGAACTCGCTGACGACGTCACCGTCGAAGGAACGGTCGTCGAGCTCGAGCTGGTAGCGCAGCCCCGAGCAGCCGCCGGGCTGGACGGCGATGCGCAGCACCAGGTCGTTGCGGCCCTCGGCCGCGAGCAGCGACTTCACCTTCGCTGCGGCGACATCGGTGAGGAACACGCCCTGGGTCGTCGGGGTCGTGATGGTGTCTGTCATATCGGGTTTCCCTTCGGAGGGGATCGTTGGCGCTTGTCAGCGCCCACAGTCTAGACGACGACGCCGTACGTTCCTGAGAACACCGAGGCGCGGTCACCAATTCCACGTTCGGGCCACTCGCTCGGCGCACCCCGCGAGGTCGCCCTCGGCGGCGTAGGCCGACTCGACGCCGAACGTGCGCAGCTCGCGGCCCGAGATGCGGACGGTCCCGGCGATCGCGACGCACGGGACCAGAGCCTCGGCTGCCCACGCGGCCGCGGCCTGCGTCTCCGTGACGCCGGCGCCGCCGAAGTCGAGCGCATCAGTGACCACGACCACGAGGTCGGCCGCAGCGAGCGAAGTCCTGACTCCGACCAGCTCCCCGATGGCCTGGGGGCCCGTACGGAAGGTGCCCCCGAGCACCGCGACCGCGAGGCCCGTCCCGTCGCCGGCGCCCGCACCCAGGGGCGGTTCCGGGACACCCCATGATCTGGCGAGCCGGGTGAGGGCGGCGTCGCCCTCCAGTGCGGCCCCTACGTCGGGAGTGCCCGAGCCGTACGCACGGCGCGCGGCCACGCCTCGTACACCCAACAAGGGCGCCTCGAGCTCCTCGGGACGTACGACGCCGACGATCGCCAGCTCTGGCCGGCCCAGCGCGGCGAGCAGACCCTCGCCCGCGTCCTCGGGACAGGTCGACGTCAAGTCGAGCAGGACGGTGGTCGCACCGCGGGCCAGTGCGGCAGCGATCTCGGCCCCGGCCTGTTCGCTTGACGGCCCCTCTCCGGCCGCGACGACGGCCACGTGCGGCATGTCGGCGACCGCGGACGCGAGGCCCGCGCCTCCTCCTGCCATGGGGACGACCGCGACCTGGTGGCCGAGCCGCACCCAGGCACCGCCGACCTCCCCGCCGGCAGCGGCAGGGCTGAGATCCGCCACACCGGTGGCCAGGACGAGGACTCGCATGGTGAACGGAGCGTACTGGAGGCGACCTCGCGGTCGCCCGGGTCGAGTCGCGGAAGGTACGATGCCCGAGTTCCGCCAACGAGTAGCAAGGACCAGCCGTGGGAGTGTTCCGCCCGTACGACCCGCAGGACAAGGCCACCGCCGCCGGGTCCGACCCGGAGTCGACCACCCGCTCGGGCAAGGGGGCACCGACGCCCAACCGCAAGCAGGCCGAAGCGGCCCGTCGTCAGCGCGTGAACCCCGTCCTGACGAAGAAGGAGGAGCGGGTCAAGGACCGCGACCTGCGGCGCATGTCGCAGCAGAAGGCGATGGCCGCGCAGGACAACCAGCCCGAGCGCGCACTGCTGCGCGACTTCATCGACGCCCGCTTCAACGTCACCGAGTTCCTGCTGCCGACGTGGCTCGTCGTGTTCGCGGTGAGCCTGCTCGCCACCAAGTGGCCGGTCCTCGTCGAATACTCGGCGATCGCCGCGTGGCTCCTGCTGGTGCTCGCCGTCGTCGACCTGTTCATCATGTGGCGTGGCTACAAGAAGCTGCTCGCTGTCAAGCACCCGGGCGCCTCGACGCGCGGCCTGCTCATGGTCGGGATCAACCGTGCGCTGTCGATCCGGCCGTGGCGCGCGCCGGCCCCGCGCGTCAAGCGCGGCACCAAGCTCTGAGGAGGCGGGAGTGTACTTCGGGTTCACGTGGCGTGACGGCGACCAGGCGATGGATGCCTTGCAGGTCGGCGGACCGTTCCCCACGCAGGCGGACGCCGAGGCGTGGCTGTCCGAGGGCTACGAAGAGCTGTTGGACAAGGGGATCACGTCGGTGAGCCTCTACCACGAGGGGCGGCCCGTGTACGGGCCGATGCCGCTCACTTAAGTGACGCGACGCCTTCGTATCGACGACCACAGCAGCACGCTACCGAAGCCGGCCACGGCCGCACCGACCACGCCGACGACCGGCCTGGCCGACTTCTCCGTGGCGACACGCTGCTCGTAGGTCTGGGTGCGCCCGTTGTCCCCGCCGGTCAGGCTCGAGTACGAACAGACGTTGCCCGGCCCCATCACCTGGTCGTGGCACCGGATCGGAGGCACCGGAGCCACGATCGCCCACACCAGGGCGCCGAGCCCGGCCAGGATGACGAGCGCCTGGACGACCCAGCGCCATGCCCTGCGGTCAGCCGTCACGCGTCCCGTACCCCGGGCGTGACGAACGGGGGCTTCACGACGTCGAAGGGCTCTGTACGGGAGCGGACGACGACGCCGACCTGGTCGCCGACGACCACGGACTCCTCCACGAGGGCCAGCGCGATGCCCTGTCGCAGGGTCGGGGAGAACGTGCCCGAGGTGACCTCGCCGATCAGCGCACCGTCGGCGTCGACGACCTCCATGCCGTGGCGCGGGATGCCGCGGCCCGTGGCCTTGAGCCCGCGCAGCACCCGGTGCGGGGCCTTGCGCTGTGCCTTGAGGGCATCAGAGCCGTCGAAGCCCGGCTTCTTCCAGCCGACGGCCCACGCAATGCCCGCCTCCACCGGGGAGATCTCCAGCGAGAGGTCGTTGCCGTGGAGCGGGTAGCCCATCTCGGTGCGGAGCGTGTCGCGGGCGCCGAGCCCGCAGCGGGCAAGGCCGTACGGCTCACCTGCGCCGACGACCGCGTCCCAGACCGCGAGGGCGTCCGCCGCGAGGCAGACGAGCTCGTAGCCGCGCTCCCCCGTGTAGCCCGTCCTGCACACGGTGAGCTCGACCCCGTCCAGGCTCGCGACGGCGAACCGCATGTAGTCGTGGCCCGTCGGCAGGCCCAGCGACGCCAGCACCTCGTCGGACTGAGGACCCTGTACAGCCAGGACAGCGTAGTCGCGGTGGAGGTTCGTGATCGTGACGCCCGCGGGGGCGCCCTCGACCAGGCGCCGCACCACCTCGGTGGTGTTCGACGCGTTGGGGATGATGAAGACCTCGTCGTCCGAGCGCCGGTACGCGATCAGGTCGTCGACGGTGCCGCCGTCGGAGGTGCACAGCAGCGTGTACTGGGCCTGGCCGGCGCCGATCCGGTCGAGGTCGTTGGTGACCCGCGAGTTCAGGTACGCAGCCGCTCCCGGTCCGGCCACCAGCGCCTTGCCCAGATGGCTCACGTCGAACAGCCCCACGCGCTCCCGTACCGCTGCGTGCTCGGCCAGCACCCCGTCGTACTCGAGGGGCATCAACCAGCCGCCGAACTCCGCGAACTTCGCTCCTGCCGCGGTGTGGCGGTCGTGGAGCGGCGACGTCAGTTCCCCGGTCATCGGAGCCTTCCTGGTGCGTCGTGTGCGGCCCGGGTGGGCCACCTGCCGAGCCTATCGCCACGCGGTACTGTGGCCCGACGGGCGAGAACGCCCATGTCCGGATCGAAAGGTGATGTTCGTGGTCTCGGTGTCCCTGTCGAAGTCCATCCCGCGCGACGCTGACGCGGTGATCGTCGGCCTCACGGAGGTGTCGGGCACCCCGGCGCTCGTCGACCTGCCCGCAAGTGTCACGAAGGACCTCACGAAGAGGTGGGGATCGTCTCCGCTCGCGGTCGCCCTCGACCTCGGCGCGAAGGCGACGAGTGGCAGCACGACCGTCCTCCCGACCGTCGGCGTCCGCCTGGTCGTCGTCGGCCTCGGTGACGTGGACGTGACCCCGGAGCAGGTCCGCCGTGCTGTGGGCAGCGGGATCCGCGCCCTGGCCAAGCTCGAGCCGGCTTCTCCCCTGCACGTCGTCGTGAGCCTCGACCTCCTCGAGCCCGAGGTCATCAAGGGTGCTGTCGAAGGAGCCCTGCTCGGCGCCTACTCGTACACCAAGATCGGCAGCGAGCCGACCGAGCTGCTGCGTCAGGTGACCATCCTGTCGTCGACGACCAAGCAGGAGGCCAAGGACGCGGTGACCTCGGCGGCGGCCATCGCCGCGGGCGTCAACCAGACCCGCGACTGGATCAACACACCCGGCAACCTGCTCTACCCCGAGACGTTCGCCGCGGCGGCCGTCGCATCGAGCAAGAAGACCAAGCTCGAGGTCGAGGTGCTGGACGAGAAGGCGCTGGCGAAGGCCGGGTTCGGCGGCATCCTCGCCGTGGGCAACGGGTCGGTCCGGCCCCCGCGCCTGGTGCGCCTGTCGTACGCCCCGCGCGGCGCCCGCAACCACCTCGCGCTCATCGGCAAGGGCATCACGTTCGACACCGGCGGCCTCAACCTGAAGCCCGGCGACGCGATGTACACGATGAAGACCGACATGAGCGGTGCCGCGGCCGTCATCTCCGCGATCCAGGTCATCGCCGAGCTGGGCCTGAAGCTCACCGTGACCGCGTACGCCGCGATGGCCGAGAACATGCCGTCGGGCTCCGCGCAGCGGCCCAGCGACGTGCTGACCATGTACGGAGGCACGACCGTCGAGAACTTCAACTCCGACGCGGAGGGCCGTCTGGTGCTGGCCGACGCGCTCGCCCGAGCGACCGAGGACAAGCCCGACCTGATCGTGGACGTCGCCACCCTGACGGGTGCCTGCGTGGTCGCGCTCGGTGAGCGCACCTCGGGCCTCATGGCGAGCGACGACCAGACCGCGGACCGGCTGCTCGACGCCGCCGAGGCCGCCGGCGAGGCCTTCTGGCAGCTGCCGATCACCGACGAGGTGGGCGACTACCTGAAGAGCAAGGTGGCCGACCTCAAGTCGGGCGGGCCCCGTTGGGGCGGCGCCCTCACGGCCGCCGCCTTCCTGCAGCGCTTCGTCGGCCAGACCGACTGGGCGCACCTGGACATCGCCGGGCCGGCGTTCAACGAGCACGAGCCGTACGACTACGTTCCGGCCGGCGCGACGGGCGTGGCTGTACGGACTTTGGTCGCGCTGGCGCAGTCCCTGCAGGGCTAGTGTCGCGTGGCCGACATCCATTGACGCTCGGCGCGCCCCGGACACGCACCTCGCGGCGTTGCCGAAGCTCGTCGTACGACCCGTGTCGTGGCGGTCGCTCAGACCGAGAGTTCCTGGACGCTCGGCAGGGGCTTCCGGATGGTCGCTGCCTCGTCGAGGTAGAACCAGCACGTCGAGGCGATGTCGTCGGCAAGCTGCCGGTAGCGGCCCTCCGACTGCCATGTAGTCCTCGAGCCCGGTGGAGACGATCGACGGGTAGTCGGTGTCGGTAGTTGCACGACCCTGTGCGCCTGCCCAATCACGAGGCCGACGGGTCGGAGTACGTGCCACGCGCCCTGCAAGAGGCAGCCTCGTCGGCGTCAAGGTCAGGGAGGAACTGTCATACACCGGGCAGCGGGCAGGTGACTCGGAAAC
>JAYUEA010000127.1:0-6743 GCA_043739465.1 Propionibacteriaceae bacterium | reverse complement strand
TTAGGAGAACTGTGACCACCGCTGCCGTCATCGGGATCGGCGACATCTCGGGCAACCATCTGTACGCGATCGCCGACAACCCGGGCATCGAGCTCGTCGCCGTGTGCGACATCGACCCGGCGCGTGCCGACGCCGCCGCCGGTCACTGGGGGGTGCCAGGGTTCACCGATGTCGACACCATGCTCGCGACGGTGCACCCGGACGTCGTCCACGTGACGCTCCCCCACTACCTGCACGCGCCCGTCGCCGCTGCCGCGCTCCGCGCAGGCTGCCATGTGCTCACCGAGAAGCCGATCGGCGAGTCGTACGGGGCCGGGGCGGAGCTGGCCAGCGTGGCCGCGGCATCCGGCCGCACCCTCGGGGTCTGCTTCCAGAACCGCTACAACGACTCGAGCATCGCGCTGCGGAAGGTGGTCGACGACCTCCCGTACGGCCGTGTCCTCTCGGGACGTGCCTCCGTCTGGTGGCACCGGACCGCCGAATACTACGCCTCGTCACCGTGGCGGAAGACTTGGCGCGAGGCGGGCGGCGGCGTGCTCATCAACCAGACCATCCACACCATCGACCTCCTGTGCTGGTTCCTCGGGGCGCCCGAGTCAGTGTCCGGGGTCGCGGCCAACCTCACCCATGGCGACATCGCCGAGGTCGAGGACACCGCGACTGTCGTCATGCGCCACCCGAACGGGGTCGGCAGCGTGTACTTCGCAACCAACTCCCACGCCGTCGACGCGCCGGTCGAGCTCGAGCTCACCTTCGAGAAGGCGGCCGTGCTGCTGAAGAACGGGGTCGTGACAGCGACGATGACCGATGGCGCCATCGAGGTGCTCGCCGCGGACGCGAAGGCCGAGGGCGATCGCGCCTACTGGGGCACCAGCCACGCACGGCTCATCAACGACTTCCACGCCCGGGTCGCCGCCGGCGAGCCGTTCTGGATCGACGCCGACGCGGCGCTGGTCAGTCTGGGCGTGCTGCGAGACGTGTACGTCGCGTCCGGCCTCGTCGACGCTGATGAGTGCTGACGGTGACGACTGAGCGACGCAGCCGCACCTCGGCGCTGACGATGGGCATCATCGTGGCACTCGCCATGATCGGCCCGTTCACGATCGACGCCGTCTTCCCCGCGTTCGAGATCATGGGGCGCGAGTTCTCGGTGACGAGCGCGCACATGCAGCAGGTCACCAGCATCTACATGCTGGCGTTCGCCGTGATGAGCCTGCTGCACGGCCCGATCTCCGACGCCGTGGGCCGCAAGCCCGTGATGGTGATCGGCATGTTCGCCTACGCAGGCGCCTCCCTGGTGTGCATGCTGGCTCCGAACCTCACGGTGCTGCTGATCGGCCGCGCTCTGCAGGGCTTCTCCGCGGGCGCGGGCCAGATCGTGAGCCGTACGGTCATCCGCGACCTGTACAAAGGGCCCGCCGCGCAGAAGATGATGGCCCAGGTGGCACTGATCTTCGCCGTCGCTCCGGCCGCGGCTCCGATCATCGGCGGCTGGGTGCTCGGGGTCGGGTCCTGGCGCCTGATCTTCGGCGGCCTGGTCGGGCTGGGCGTCCTCCTGGCCGTGGTCGTGTGGGTCGGGCTCCCCGAGACCCACGCTTCCGAGCACCGCCGCCCGTTACAGCTGCACGACGTGCTACAGGGTGTACGGATCGTGCTCACCGACGGTCCGTACCTTCGCCTGGCCTTCGCCGGCATCTTCGGCTTCGCCGCCCAGTTCATCTACATCATGGGAGCGCCGATCATCGTGCTCCAGCTGCTCGGCCTGGGCGAGCAGGACTTCTGGGTGCTGTTCGTGCCGATGGTCCTCGGCATGATGCTGGGGTCGTTCGTCAATGCTCGTGCCGCGCACCGCATCGCGCCCGGGCCTCACGTCACGCGGGCGATGATCGCGCTCGTGCTGGCCGGCCTGGCGGGGGTCGCCGTGGCGGCATACGCGGGCAACCGGCTGCCGTGGGTGATGATCTTCCCGCCGGTGATCGCGTTCGCGATGTCGACGTCGTTCCCGATCCTGCAGCTGGCGATGCTGGACCGCTTCCCGACCCGTCGTGGCGGCGCTGCCAGCGGCCAGGCGTTCACCCAGCTGCTGTTCAACTCGGCGCTGAGTGGCCTGATCGTGCCGCTGGTCGCGACGTCGATGCTGTCGATCTCGATCGTCTCGGCGTGCTTCGCGATCCTCGGCGCCGCGTTGTGGATGTGGCACGTCGGGCGCCCCGCACCGCCCCGTACGGACCAGGGATGACCCTGCAGTCGCTCAACACCCCGGCCCTCGTCGTGGACGTGGCGCGGTTGGAGCGCAACGTGTCCGGGGTGGCCGGTCGGCTCGGGTCCGCGGGTGTCTCGCTGCGCCCGCACTGGAAGACGAGCAAGTGCCTCGACGTGGCGCGGCTGCAGCTCGCCGCAGGCGCGATCGGGTTCACGTGCTCGACACCGGAGGAGGTGCGGGCGCTCGGGGATGCTGGGATCCGCGGGCTCGTCTGGGCGCACCAGCCGGTCGGGGCGGCGAAGGTGGCGTTCGCGGTGGACGCGGTCGATCGCTACGGCGTGATGCTGATCGCCGACTCGGTCGAGGTGGCGAGGCCGTTGTCGGACGCGCTCGTCGCCGCCGGGCTCGTGGCGGACCTGCTCCTGGACGTCGACACCGGGCTGGGCCGTACAGGCGTGGACCCAGATCACGCCGTGGCGTTGGCAGGCGCGATCAGAGGGCTCCCGGGGTTGCGGCTGCGCGGCGTCCTGGCGCACGAGGGGCACCTGTACGGGTACGGCGCGGATCATCTCGGTCTGGACGCCGAAGCCGGCGAGGCGTCGCGGCGACTGGTCGAGGTGGCGGAGTCGCTGCGTGCGGCCGGGCACGCGATCGACGTGGTGTCGGTCGGGTCGACTCCCGGCCTTGCCGCGAGTCCGTACATCTCGGGCGTGACAGAGGCCCGGCCGGGCACGTACGTCTACAACGACGGCAACCAGCTGCGGCTCGGCACGTGCACGCTCGACGACTGTGCGCTCACGGTGCTGGCGCGGGTCGTCTCGGCACAGCGGGCCGGCACGGTGATCATCGACGCGGGGTCGAAGGCGATGAGCTCGGACGCGGTGAGCGCCGAGAACGGGTACGGGCTGGTGCTGGACGCCTCCGGGGAGCCGCTGGCCGGGGTGTCGTTCTCGAGGGCCAACGAGGAGCACGGCTTCTTGACGGGCCCGGGAACCGCGACCTTGGCTGTCGGCGATCTCGTACGCATCCTCCCCCATCACGGATGCGCCACCGTGAACATGTGGAGCGAGCTGGTGGTGATGCGGGCCGACGGCATGTACGAGCGGTGGCCGATCGTCGCTCGGCACTGACGCTACGATCTGGACTTCCGTCGCTCCTTGGAGGCCACCATGGCGTACGTCGTCGATTTCGTGAACGTGTCCACCGTCGGACTCGGGTCCTCCCCGGTGACCGATGCCCTCGCGGGCCTGCGGGCCAACGAGGCGCGCTACTACAAGAACAAGTACGACCACGTCTTCACCACCTACCCGGCAACCGAGGCGATCGACACGGTCGACTACGTCAGCAAGGTGCTCTCGGACGAGCGCGACATCGTGATCGCGTCACCGCCGCTGGAGGCAACCTCCTTCGAGGTCGAGGGCATCCGGATGTCGTACGTGTTCTACGAGTCGGGTCTCGCGATCAACGTCATGTACACCCTCGCCGACGCCGGCAAGCGCGCGGTCGGCTTCAAGCTGTCGATGGGCATGGACGTTCCCGAGGAGCTCGCGTCGCGCTTCAAGTTCGCCAGGCAGAAGTCGAAGCTGGCCGGCGAGATCCGCGGCTCGTTCTTCGTGATCAAGGGCGAGTACTAGGGCGCAACAATGCGCGTCCGAGCGCAGCGTCAGGCCGCGACCTCGGACGCGCTGAGCTGTCGAAGGGTTCCGTACGGTCCCGTGGCGTAGTGATAACCGGCCGGTGAGGTCCACTCGAGCCAGCCGCCCTCGTACTGCGTGAGCTTCCAGTGCCGCGCGGTCTTCGCCCGGTGCGCCTTCCGTGACAGCGGAGCCAAGTTGTCGATCCGCGTCTGGCCGGGTGGAGCGTTCGAGTGGTCGTACGGATCCGTGTGGTCGAGGTCGCACGACCTGCTCGACCTCGTCCCGTACGGGAACGCGTCGACCGGGCTACGCCAGCTCACCGCGGCGCGGATCCGGTCGGGGATCTCGTAGGAGTCGATCGCGGGGATCGCGTTGAGGTCGATGACCGGCCGCACGGTGACCCGCGAGTTCCCGAGCAGCTCGACCCAGGTGTCGCGCGACAGAGGGCCTTGACCCTCGATGCGGGCGATCGCGAGGTCGCAGTCGGTGGTGGTCGGGTCGAGGTGGACGATCAGCGTGGCCCTCTGCTGGCACGGCGCGTCAGAGCCGTTGAGCAGCTGGAACGCGCGGGCCGGGTCGGCCAGGATGCCAAGCGCGGTTGCCCGCCGATGATCGAGCGCTGAGACATCGCCGTCGGCGGCGAGGATGGCGGCCAGCTGCGTCAGCGTGGCGTCGAGCGCCAACGCATCGGTCATATCGAGGCGTCCGGTGAGGTCGCGGCAGGGGCCTGACTCGAGTGTCGACTGCCACAGCGTGACGTGTCGACGGTTGCGTGCTCTGTCCTCCCGCTCCAGCGCCTCTTCCGGGTCCGCGATGGCCACCAGACCTCGCACCAGCCGCAGCAGGCGGCCGCGGGTCAGGCTGGCCAGGCGAGGAACGATCTGCTGATCCACCCACAAGGCCGCCGTGTGGCACAGCCCTCCGGCGTTGACCTCGCTGATGATCTCCGTCGCCCGGTACCAACGCACCGCACCATCGCGGACCGCCTGCCACAGCATCGGGTGGCGGTAGACGCAGTTCAGCACCTGCCCGATCAGCGATGCGCCCGACCCAGGACTGACGCCCAACAGCGCGGCGACCTCCAGGCTCAGGTATTCCGCCACCCCGGGCGTGCCATCGGCGCCGTGGTAGATCAGCTTCTCGGCCGCCTCCCCGAACGCGTCCTCGTCGACAGCGTGGTAAGCCAGGCACAGTTCGTGGATCGCCTCCAGCGTGCGGATCTCAGCGGCGATCTGGTCCTGGTTCGCCTGATCCAGCCGCGCCAGCAGCACCGTCGACTGCGGCGGCACAACGACAGGATCCGGCTCCGGGATCGGGTCGCTCAGACTGGATACGAACATAGAACTGATTCTAGAAGTGCCCTCTGACACTTTTCGCAGGGCGACTCATCGTCCACGGACACGGGTCGTGTTCGGGGAGGTACCGTGGTCCCCATCCCCAGGAGGTGGGCAATGTCCCTTCTGCCCACCCAAGACGTCATCCGAGTCCTCGCCAGGGCCATTCCCACGGTCGCCTGCGCCACGTTGATCTCGCAGGGTGTGCTGCCTCAGCGGGTTCTCGTATCCGATCGACTGATCGGCATCCTCACATCAGACGATTACGCGCGCCTGATTTCTGAAACGACTCCCACAAAGAGCAATGGCCGTTCAGAAATCAGATCGGCAGCCGCTTGAAGATCACGCGGGGGATGTGCTTGAGGACGAGCATGACGAACCGGAACGGCGCGGGGGCCCAGACGATGGTCTTGCCTGCCCGCGCGGAGGCCACGGCGAGCTTCGCGACGTCCTCCTTGTTGACCGTGAGCGGGGCTTCCTTCATGTGGGCGCTCATGCGGGTGCGGACCATGCCTGCGCGTACCACAAGGGCCCGGACCCCGTACGGCTCCAACGCCTCACCGAGGTTGAGGTAGAAGGAGTCGAGGCCGGCCTTCGTCGACCCGTACACGAAGTTGGAGCGGCGGACGCGCTCCCCCGCCACGCTCGACATGGCGATGATCTGGCCGTGGCCCTGGGCCTTCATCTTCTGGCCCAGCAGCACGCCGATGCTCACGGCTCCGGTGTAGTTGACGCCCACGAAGTCGACGACGGTCGGCTGGTCCTGCCACAGCTGCTCGGCGTCGCCGAGGAGTCCCCAGGCGACGATCGCCACGTCCACGTCGCCCCACGACCACGCCTCGTCGATCACGGCGGGATGAGCCGGGAAGTCGAGCGCGTCGAAGTCGATCCGCTCGACATTGGTCGCGCCGGAGACGCGCAGGTCAGCGGCGGCCTGGTCGGCCTCCTGGCGTCCGGGCAGCCCCGCGAGGATCACGCGCGCGGGACCGGTGGACAGGTACTCGTGCACGATCGCGAGCCCGATCTCGCTGGTGGCGCCGAGAAGCAGGATGGTCTGGGGGTTCCCCGTCGCGTTGATCACAGCAGCTCCAGTCGTCGGGCAAGATCGGAAGCAAAGACACCATCGGGGTCGACCCGGCGCCGCACGGCGATCCATTCGTCGAGGCGCGGGTACATGGCGTGGAACGTCGCGGCCGTGGTGCGCGAGTCCTTCGCCACGTACAGGCGGCCGCCGAACTCCAGCACCTGCCGGTCGAGACGCGTGAGGAACGGCGACAGACCGTCCTTGATCGGGAAGTCGACGCAGACGTTCCAGCCCGCCATGGGGTACGACAGCGGCGCGCGGTTGCCCTCGCCGAACAGCTTGAACACGTTGAGGAACGAGTAGTGCCCCGACCGCTGGATGTCGCAGATGATCGAGACGAACTCCTCGCGCGCGGCCAGAGGGACGACGAACTGGTACTGCAGGAAGCCGTCCGACCCGTACGCCCTGTTCCACTCGCCGATGAGGTCGAGCGGGTGGTAGAAGCCGGTGAGGCTCTGGATCTTGTCGGTGTAGGTGCCGCTCTT
>JAYUEA010000126.1:0-2236 GCA_043739465.1 Propionibacteriaceae bacterium | reverse complement strand
CGGCCGGGGTTGAGTGGCCCATCCGGTTCATCAGGTCCGCCAGGGTCGCCCCTGTGGCCGCTGCCAGGGTGGCCCCGGTGTGTCTGAGGTCGTGGAACCGAAGGTCAGGTCGGCCCGCGGCCTCCCGGGCTACTGCCCATGGTCGCCGCAGCGTGTTCGACGCTAGGTGACGGCCGCTTCGCGCCGGGAACATCAGGGCATCTTGGCCGCCCGCCACGTGCTCGTCCAGGTGCGCGGCGAGCCCCGGGAGAAGGTGCGGCGGAATCGTCACGACGCGGCGCCCAGCTTCACTCTTAGGCTCGCCGACCCAGACCTGCCCGTCACGAGCCGTGACGCCTCGCTCAACGCGCACGACGGCGCTGACGAGGTCGACGTCGCGGCGACGCAGGCCAACCAGCTCTCCGAACCGGAGGCCGCACCAGGCCGCCAGCAAGACCATGGCCCGGGTGCGTGCGGGCATCGCGGCGACGATCACCTCGAGCTCGCCGAGGGTCGCGACCCTCGGCGCATGCTTCGTCTTGGACGAGCCGGCGCCACGGATCCGGCAGGGGTTGGTCGGCACTAGGTCGTCTGCCACTGCGGTCGAGTAGATCGACCGGAGCAGGGAGTAAGCGTGCGACCGGCGGGTCGGGGTCCTCGGGTCCAGCGTGGCGTACCAGTTGCGAACTGTCGTCGGAAGGACCCGATCGAGCGGGGTGTCGCCGAGCCCGGGCAGGATCAGCGCGTCGAGCAGGTCGCGGTACAGCAGCCGCGTGCGCGGCTTGAGGTCACGGCCCGTTAGCCAGGTCGTGGCGTAGGCGGTCAGGGTGCCGGCAGCGGCGGACTTGGTCGGTGCCGCCCAGGTGCCTCGCTTGACGTCGCCGGCCTGCGCTCGCAGCCAGGCGTTCGCGTCGAGCTTGGTGTCGAAGGTGACCGGCGCGGGGCGCAGGAGGTCGTCGGTGCCGCGGAACCGGGCCTGCCAGCGACCTGATTGAAGCTGTCGGACCGTGCCGCTGCCATTCGCTCTGCGCGCCACTTCGCCCTCCTAGCCGCTGCCGTGAAGTGGCAGGCGCCTGCCACAAAGAGTGGCACGGGCGTCCCCTGCTGTCCACCACTGTCCCTATCCTTGGCGGCGTATTCGCAGGTCAGAGGCCATAAGCGCAGGTCATGGCATCAAGGCCCCGCAGGTTCGAACCCTGCCGGGCGCACCCTGCTCGACCCCGTTGGCGCCCCGTCGTGACCAGCTCGCGTGCGGATCGAGGTAGGTCATCCCGGCCTTCACGGCCCGCCACCTCTTCGAGGGCGAATGCCGGCGTGCCGAGCGGGTGCCCGTGACGTCCGACGCTGCAAGCGGTCGCTTCGAGGAACGCTGAGGAGGAGGGTGCCTGACATGACGTCGAGGCGCCGGGCAGCGTTGTTCATTGCCGGCTTGTCGCTGGCCGTGAGCGGCTGCAGGGCCCGTCCCGTCGCGGCACCAGAAACGCCGTCGCCTCAGCCAACTGCTTCGAATGAAGCCACAGACGACTTCGTCGACAGGACGAGCGCCGTCATTTCCGTGCATCAGCTGCGACTGGCGCTGCTGAGAGACGTCGACCTCCCCGGCCTTCGCGAGGCCCATTCGGGGCCCCGTCGCTTCGCCCCGTGCGCCGGGACGATCGAACCACCGCGACCCGCCCGCTCTACGCGCGTGATGCGAGCACTGAGCGATGTCAGAGCGGCTGGGGTGCTACTCGAGCAACTGACGGACCTACCCACGCCTGTGGGACAGCCCGGGAACCAGGCCTCCACGAACTTCATACGGCAGGTTCGCCGAACGTGGCGATGCACCTTCGGGAGTCGGGCGGCACCGGGGGCGTCGTACCAGCTCGCGGTCGTGACGGCGCCGACGACTGCCGAGGACAGCTACGCCGTGAGCATTACCTCCCCCACCGGCAAGGCGGTGTGCGAGGTGGTCTGGCTAAAGCAGGGAGACTTCGTGGTGCGCCTCGACATCGGTGGTGACCTGCAGACCGGGGACGCCGCCCAGCGGTACTCCGACTTGGCAATCAACGCCCTCAAGCGGGCGCTGGCTTGAACCGACCGTCAGCACTGCTTCGCCCACAGCATGCGATTTCAGGAGGCAGCGGCTGCGGGAGGGTCCTCGGGACAGTCATCCGCGTCGTCCGCGACCAGTAGGGGCGGCTGAGTGGCGGACTTGCCCCGTCCCTGCTCAGTGGGTCCCAACATGGCGGCCAAACCATACCCATGGTCGCTATGA
>JAYUEA010000125.1:0-2238 GCA_043739465.1 Propionibacteriaceae bacterium | reverse complement strand
CCCGCGATTCGCGTGTTGGCGGCAGCAGGATCTCGAATCTGGCTCCGTGTCCGGGGCCGTCGCTGTGGGCGGTGATGGTGCCTCCGTGGGCGTCGATGATCGCTTTGCTGATGGTGAGGCCGATGCCGGAGCCGGACCGCTCCCGGTTGCGGGCGGTATCGCCGCGGTAGAAGCGTTCGAAGACGTGGGGCAGGTGGGCGGGCAGGATGCCTTCTCCGGTGTCGGTGATCGCGATGGCGACTTCTGTTGGTTCGTGATGTGCGGTCACGGTGACGCGCCCGCCCGTTGGGGTGTGCCGAAGCGCATTCGTGAGCAGGTTGCCGAGGACTTGTCCGATGCGGTCTGTGTCGACGTCGACTGTCAGCCCCGGCGCGTTCGTCGTGACGACGACAAGGTCGACGCCCTTGTCGGCGTAGCGCGCGCGGAGCCCTTCGGTGCTGGTTTTGATGAGGTCCGCGACCTGGTGAGGTTGCGGGTTGAGGCGGAGCCGGCCTTCTTCGGCGCGGGAGACGTCGTCGATGTCTTCGGCCAGCCGGGCGAGCCGGTCGGTCTGGGCGGTGAGAACATTCCGGGTGTTCGCGCCAAGGTCTGTGACACCGTCGAAGAGCCCATCGTGGTAGACGGTGAGGGTGGCGATGGGGGTACGCAGTTCGTGGGCGAGGTCGGAGAGTAGGCGCCGGCGGGTGCCCTCGACGTCTTCGAGCCGACTGGCCATGGAGTTGAACGCGGACGCGAAGGTGTCCAGCTCGGCCCCAGCCCCGACCACGGGAACCCTGCGGGCGTAGTGGCCGCGTGACAGCTCCCGTGCAGCGTCGGTGAGTTCGTGTAGTGACCGTTGCAGGGGGCGGCTCACGAGCCATGTCACGACCATCGCGCAGACAAGCGAGGTGAGCAGGGCTACGCCGAGCACCAACGCGTTGGCCTCGCGATAGGCCAGCTCGATGTGACCCAGCTCAGGAGAGTTGGCCGTATCCCCGGACTGGACGAGGTGGTCGTGGAAGATCAATGGGCCGACCATGGAAGCGATGAGGCCGGCGGTCAGGATGCTGGCGATCAGGACGATCGTCTGGCCGAGCATGAGCCGGCCGGCCAGGGTTTCGCGTGCCCATCGCAGGGCTTTCACCCTTGCCCCATGCGGTAGCCGACGCCCCGGACGGTTCGTACGTAGCGTGGCGTGGTCGAGTCATCGCCGAGCTTCTGTCGCACGTGGGCGACGTGGACGTCGACCACGTGGTCATCGCCGACCCAACCCTCGCCCCACACTGCATCGAGGATCTGCTGACGGGAGAACGCGAGCTTGGGTCGGGAGGTCAGGATGGCGAGGATGTCGAACTCGGTGGGGGTCAGGTCGATGAGGATCCCGGCCACGTGGACCTCGCGTCCGGCGGTGTCGACCCTGAGGTCGCCGAACACGCGCGCCGGCTCTTCGAGGTGGGCTGTGGTTCCGCTGGGGGTGCGCGGCCGGCGTAGCACGGTCTGCACGCGGGCGACGAGTTCGCGTGCGCTGAACGGCTTGGTCATGTAGTCATCGGCTCCGACGGAAAGGCCGATGAGCTTGTCGATCTCGTCGTGGCGGGCGGTCACCATGATGATGTAGCAGTCGCTGAAGGTGCGGATCTTGCGGCAGACCTCCACGCCGTCCATCCCGGGTAGGCCGAGGTCGAGGATGACGACGTCGGGAGCGTGTTCCTGCGCCGCTGCGACGGCGTCCGGGCCGGTGTGGGCCAGACGGGTGTGGTAGCCGTCGCGGGAGAGGTAGGCGGCTATCATCCCGGCCAGCGGCTTCTCGTCGTCGACCACCAAGACCTGCGCCACCGGTTCGACACGTTCTGTGCTCACAGGCACAGTGTGCTCTGCGGGCCACTGGTCTCACCGACTCGGCCGGGCCGGACGATGGCATCTTGACCGAACCTGAACGAAACGGAGACGGCGTCTCCATCTTGGCGGGCGAGATTCGTGAGTGTCTGCTCGTAAAGCCATGGAAGGAGCGCACGGTGGACGGAGCCAGTGGATACGCGAGTTGGCTGGTCTGGGCCGTACTGATTGTCGGCACCGTAGCGTTCTGGGCCGTGATCTTCCTGGCGGTACGTGCTCTGTTCGTAGGTCGTGACACCAGTGATCCCCTGGACCCTGACGATTCTCGGAACCCTGATCCGCTGCAGGAGCGGCTGGATCGAGGGGAGATCACTACCGAGGAGTATGCGCACCTGCGTGCCGAGGTCCACACCGTCTCGGGCC
>JAYUEA010000124.1:0-2242 GCA_043739465.1 Propionibacteriaceae bacterium | reverse complement strand
GCGACGCGCCCCAGAGCACCGGCAGCCCGATCCCGTGGATCGCCTCGACCCCGCGCAGCAGGTCCCAGTTCTGCGCGCCGGTCTTCGCGAAGCCGAGTCCCGGGTCGAGGACCAGCCGGTCAGGCTCGATGCCGGCAGCAACCGCGGCCTTGACGCGACCCATGAGCTCGGAGACGACCTCAGCGACCACGTCGTCGTACGTGGCATGGTCGTTCATTTCCGTGCTGTGAGCCCGCCAGTGCATGGCCACGTACACGCAGCCGAGCGCGGCGACGGTCGAGAGCATCTCCGGGTCGGCCAGGCCTCCCGAGACGTCGTTGATGACGACTGCTCCGGCCTCGACGCAGCGGGCCGCGACCTCGGCGCGCATGGTGTCGACGGAGATGGCGACGCCGGCGTCGGCGAGGCGGGTGACGATCGGGAGCACGCGCTGCAGCTCGGTGGCGGTATCGACGCGCTCCGCACCGGGACGCGTGGACTCACCGCCGACATCGACGAGGGCCGCTCCTTGCGCGGCCAGCTTCAGGCCGTGCGCGACGGCCGTCTCGACGTGGACGTACAGGCCGCCGTCGGAGAACGAGTCGGGGGTGACGTTGAGGATGCCGACGACCCTGGTGGGTGCGGGCGACAGCAGCACGGGCTGGCCCGGAACAGATGGGGACACAGTCACCGCTGCCCCAGGATGAGCGACATCGCCTCCGACCGTGCGGGGTTGTCGCGGAGCTCGCCGCGCAGTGCGGTGGTGATCGTGCGCGCGTTGGGCTTCTGCGCGCCGCGGATCGTCATGCACAGGTGCTCGCACTCGAGCACCACGATGACGCCGCGCGGGTCGAGCCGCTCGACGAGCGCGTCGGCGATCTGGGCCGTGAGACGCTCCTGCACCTGCGGCCGCCGGGCGAAGCCGTCGACGACGCGTGCGAGCTTCGACAGGCCGACGACGCCACGCTCCTGGCGCGGGAGGTAGCCGACGTGCGCCACGCCCATGAACGGCACCAGGTGGTGCTCGCAGGTCGAGTTCACGTCGATCTCACGCACCAGGACGAGCTCGTCGTGCTCGATGCCGAACGTCGTCGCGAGGTGGGTGCCGGGATCGGTGGAGAGGCCTGCGAAGACCTCCTTGTAGGCCCTGGCGACCCGTCGCGGCGTGTCGACCAGGCCCTCGCGTTCGGGGTCCTCGCCGATCGCGTACAGAATCTCGCGGATCGCCGCCTCGATGCGGGGCAGGTCGAAGCCGGCTGCCCTACGGGTCGCCAGGTCGTCTCGACGGGCGACCTCTGTGCCGTCGGGCATGTCAGTTGTGCCCGTTCGGGGTGTCGGTCGGGCCACCTGCCGGCCAGGAGGGCGGTGCCCAGCCACCGATCGGGGTGTCGTCGGTCCAGGGCTGGCTCGGCGGCATGTGACCGGGGGGAAGCTGAGCGCCGACGGGTACGGGCTCGAGCTGGGGCTCCGGCCGTACAGGCGCGGGAACCGGCGGGAGGTCGGACGGGCGGCGGGTCTCAGAACCTGTCCAGGCGGGCCGCTTGTCGTGGCGCTTCAGCGGCTTGAAGATCTGTACGATCTGTTCCTTGTCGAGCGTCTCCTTGGCCAGAAGCTGGCGCACGAGCTCGTCGAGCACGTCGCGGTTCTCGACGAGTACGTCGAAGGCCTCCTGATGGGCCGTGGCGATCAGCAGCGAGACCTCCTCGTCGATGATCGCGGCGGTGCGCTCGGAGTACGTACGGGTCTGGCCCATCTCCATGCCGACGAAGGGCTCGCGGTCGTCGGAGCCGAGCTGTACGGCACCGAGCCGCTCCGTCATGCCGTACTGGGTGACCATCGCGCGAGCGACCTTGGTGGCCTTCTCGATGTCGTTGCTCGCGCCGGTGGTCGGGTCGTGGAAGACGAGCTCCTCGGCCGCGCGACCGCCCAGCATGTACGCGAGCTGGTCGAGCAGCTCACCGCGCGTCTGGCTGTACTTGTCGGTGTCGGGCAGCACCATCGTGTAGCCCAACGCCTTGCCGCGCGGCAGGATCGTGATCTTCTGCACAGGGTCGGTCGCAGGCATCGCGGCCGCGACCATCGCGTGGCCGCCCTCGTGGTAGGCCGTGATCAGCAGCTCCTGCTGGCTCATCAGGCGCGTACGACGCTGAGGGCCGGCAATGACGCGGTCGATCGCCTCGTCGAGCGCGACGTTGTCGACCTGGGTCTTGTTGCCGCGGGCCGTCAGCAGCGCGGCCTCGTTGAGCACGTTGGCGAGGTCAGC
>JAYUEA010000123.1:0-2243 GCA_043739465.1 Propionibacteriaceae bacterium | reverse complement strand
CCGAGATCGGCATCGCCGCGATCGAGGACGCGACCTACCGCGGCGTCAACATCAACGTCACCGTCTCCTTCACCGTCGCCCAGGTGGTCGCCGCCGGGGAGGCGATCGAGCGCGGTCTGAAGCGTCGCGATGCCGAGGGCAAGGACACCTCGACGATGGGCCCGGTCGTCACGCTCATGGTCGGCCGCCTCGACGACTGGCTGAAGCAGGTGCACAACCGCGACGGCCTGTGCTTCGACCCCGGCTACCTCGAGTGGGCCGGCGTCGCCGCCGTGAAGAAGTCCGTCGCCGAGTTCAAGGCCCGCGGCCTGCGCTCCCGGGTCCTCGTCGCCGCCTACCGCAACGCGCTGCAGTGGACCGAGTTCGTCGGCGGCGACCTCGTACTCTCCCCGCCCTTCGGCTGGCAGAAGCGCTTCCAGGCCAGCGGCATCGACCCCGAGCCGCGCATGGACATCCCGGTCGATCAGAAGATCCTCGACGCCCTCTCCACGATGCCCGAGTTCCTCAAGGCGTACGACGTCGACGGCCTGGCGCCGTCGGAGTTCGCCGGCTACGGCGCGACCCGCACGACGCTGCGTCAGTTCCTCGGTGCCGACGAGGAGCTCGACCACATCGTCCGTGACATCCTGATCCCCGCAGTCTGACCGCGCGGTAGGCCGCTTCACCACCACTCGAAAACCGGAGCCCAAGTTGTCCGAGACCGTCCGGCTCACCGTCGCCCAGGCGGTAGTCAAGTTCCTAGCCAACCAGTACACCGAGCGCGACGGGGTCACCCAGAAGCTGTTCGCCGGCTGCTTCGGCATCTTCGGTCACGGCAACGTCGCCGGCATCGGCCAGGCGCTGCTGCAGGCCGAGGTGCAGACGCTCGAGGGAAGAGCCGATGCTCCGGACCTGCCCTACATCCTGGTACGTAACGAGCAGGGCGCCGTGCACGCTGCGTCGGCCTACGCCAAAACCAAGAACCGGCTCCAGACCTGGGCCGTGACCTCGTCGATCGGTCCGGGCGCGACCAACATGATCACCGGCGCCGCGCTGGCGACGACGAACCGCCTGCCCGTCCTGCTGCTTCCCTCGGACATCTTCGCCACCCGCTTCCCGGACCCGGTCCTGCAGCAGCTCGAAGACCCGCGTTCGCTCGACATCTCCGTCAACGACGCGTTCAAGCCCGTCTCCCGCTACTGGGACCGCATCAACCGGCCCGAGCAGCTGATCGGTTCGCTGCTCGCCGCGATGCGCGTCCTCACCGACCCGGCAGAGACCGGGGCCGTGACGGTCTGCCTGCCGCAGGACGTCCAGGCCGAGGCGTACGACTTCCCGACCAAGCTCTTCGGCACGCGCGTCTGGCACGTCGCCAGGCCGGCCCCGGAGCCCGCGGCCCTCGCGCGCGCGGTGGCTGCCATCAAAGCATCCAAGCGCCCGCTGGTGGTCGCCGGCGGCGGCACCATCTACTCGGAGGCATCCGAGGCGCTGCGTGCCTTCGCCGATGCCACGGGCATCCCCGTGTCGGACACCCAGGCCGGCAAGGGTGCGATCAACTTCGACCACCGGATGGCTGTCGGCGGCGTCGGCTCGACCGGTGGAGCGGCGGCCAACACGCTCGCCCGCGAGGCCGACCTGGTGATCGGCATCGGCACCCGCTACTCCGACTTCACGACCGCGTCGCACACGATCTTCGCCGACCCTGATGTGGCGTTCGTCAACGTCAACGTCACGAGCTTCGACGCCGCCAAGCACTCCGCTGAGATGGTGGTCGCCGACGCCAAGGCCACGCTCGAGGCTCTCACCGAGGCGCTGGCCGGTTGGACCACCGACACCGCCTACCAGGCACGCGCCGGGGAGCTCGACGCCGAGTGGCAGAAGGTCATCGACACCTGTGTCGGCCCGCACGACCAGGAGCTGCCGGCTCAGACGGAGGTCTTCGGCGCGCTCAACGAGCTCATGGACGACTACGACGTCGTCGTCAACGCCGCCGGCTCCATGCCGGGCGACCTGCAGGCCCTGTGGCGCGCTCGTACCCCCGAGCAGTACCACCTCGAGTACGCGTTCTCGTGCATGGGCTACGAGATCCCCGCGGCCATGGGCGTGAAGCTCGCGGTCGGCGACGAGCACCAGGTGGTCGCGATCGTGGGCGACGGCACCTACCAGATGCTGCCCATGGAGATCGCGACGATGGCGCAGGAGGGGATCAAGGTCATCCTCGTGCTCCTCCAGAACCACGGTTTCGCCTCGATCGGCGCGCTGTC
>JAYUEA010000122.1:0-2250 GCA_043739465.1 Propionibacteriaceae bacterium | reverse complement strand
AGCCATGCCGCGCTTCCCAAGGCATCGATGGCTCGGGAAGCGAACCGATCGCTGGGGAAGCCGGTCGAAGCTTGGGAGGCCGGCCCCGCGCGGCAGGTTCAGGGGACGGTTGGCGCCTAGAGTGACGGACATGAGCACCCCTGTTCTCGCGCTCGTCGCGAACGCCGGCGACGGCACGGTCAGCACTTTCCGGATCGCCGATGGTCGCCTGACGCGGCTCGCGGTCTCCGAGGTCGGACCCGACTGCGGCACGCTCGCGATCGATGCCGAGAGGCTCCTCGTGTACGTGGCCACCAAGCCCGGGGCCGTGGTGACCTGCTCCCTCGACCCCTCGACGGGTGAGCTCACCCGCTGGGCGGAGACGGCGGCGCCCGGCTCCGTCACGTACCTGGCCCTCACACCTCACAGCGATCGGCTGCTGGGGGTCGGCTACCACGAGGGGTTCGGCCTCAGCTGGCCGGTCGCCGAGGGGCGCCTCGGCGAGCCGTCGGCCGCCGTCTCGCACGCCAACCTGCACAGTGTTGTCGTGACCAAGGACACGCGGCATGCATACCTGGTCTCCTTGGGTGAGGACGCCGTCGTTCGGTACGTCCTCGGCCGGGACGGCTCTCTCACCGACCCCCTGGTCGCGGCCGCGCCGCAGGGCTCCGGGCCCCGTCACATCGTGCTCAACGCCGCGGAGACCAGCGCCTTCGTCGTCACGGAGTTCTCGGGCGAGGTGCTCCACTACGCCCGCGACGGCGCCTCGGGCGCGCTCACACTGACGTCCCAGGCCTCGATCGTCGACCCGAGCGCCGGGCTCACACACAGCCGGATCGGCGCCGACCCTCTTGCCGGCCGGCTGATCTGGGGAGCCGACGTGCACCTTGCCCCGAACGGCCATTTCGCGTGGGCCAGCGAGCGCACGGCGTCGACGATCGCCACCCTTCCGCTCGGCCTCAGCGGCGAGCCGGAGCCTTCCGCGACGTACACGCCGACGGAGACCCAGCCCCGCGGTTTCGGTGTGACGCCCGATGGGCGCTATCTTCTAGCCGTCGGGGAACGCTCGACGTCGGCCACGTTGTACGAGATCGGTGCCGACGGCAGCCTCTCCGCACGTGACCGTCAGGAGACGGGCCACGGCGCCAACTGGGTGCGCTTCGTATAGCCGCGGTTTTGCCGATTCTCGGGCCGGGCAGTAGTGTTAGCCGCTGTTGTGCCCGGTGTGTCCGCCCCGTGGTGCCCGCAGTCTGGATAGCACAAGCGAGAGATTGGTTCGACCCGTGTCTACGTACAACCCGAAGCCTGGCGAGATCACCAGGACCTGGCACGTCATCGATGCCTCTGACATCGTGCTGGGTCGCCTCGCAGTGACCGCCGCCATCCTGCTGCGTGGCAAGCACAAGGCGACTTTCGCCTCCCACGTCGACACCGGTGACTTCGTCATCGTCGTCAACGCGTCGAAGGTCGCTCTGAGCGGCTCGAAGCGCACCACGAAGATGGCGTACCGCCACTCCGGTCGTCCGGGTGGCCTGAAGGCCGTCCCCTACGGCGAGCTGCTGGCCAACGACCCCCGCAAGGCAGTCGAGCGGGCCGTGTGGGGCATGCTCCCCAAGAACAAGCTGAGCCGCGCGCAGCTGAGCAAGCTCAAGGTCTACTCAGGCCCCGAGCACCCGCATTCCGCGCAGCAGCCCCAGCCGTACACGATCACCCAGATCGCCCAGTGAGATTGAGGAACTGACAGTGTCTGTGACTGAAGTCGTTGAGCCTGAAGGCGAGGAGATCGCCTCCTTCACCGACGAGTCGGACCGCGAGATCGCGTACCGCTCCGAGGCCGTCCCGTCCAGCGCGTCACCCTCGAGCCGCCCGGCCGTCGTGACGAAGACCGGTGGCCTCGGCCGTCGCAAGGAGGCCGTCGCCCGCGTACGCCTCATCCCCGGCACGGGCACCTGGTCGATCAACGGCCGCACCCTCGAGGACTACTTCCCGAACAAGGTGCACCAGCAGATCGCGTCAGACCCCTTCGAGACCGCTGCGGTCTCCGGCTCGTACGACGTGATCGCCCGCATCAACGGTGGGGGCATGACTGGCCAGGCCGGCGCCTTGCGTCTCGGCATCGCCCGTGCGCTCATCGCCGCTGACGCCGAGGCATCACGCCCCGCGCTCAAGAAGGCCGGCATGCTGACCCGCGACTCGCGGATCAAGGAGCGCAAGAAGGCTGGTCTCAAGAAGGCCCGCAAGGCTCCTCAGTACAGCAAGCGCTGATCGCAG
>JAYUEA010000121.1:0-2252 GCA_043739465.1 Propionibacteriaceae bacterium | reverse complement strand
CGGGCACCTGGTCTTCCTCTGTACGGGCCGGTCGATGGTCGAGCTGCCCCCGGATCTCCTCGACATCGGGTTCGACGGGTTCGTACTGGCCGCAGGCGCCTTCGTACAGGTCGGCTCTGACGTCCTGACGCACCGGCGGCTGACCCCAGAAGCACTGCACCACGTGGCCGACTACTTCGAGGTCCATGGCGGCGGCTACTACTTCCAGGCCAATGACGGCATCTACGCGACGCCCGCGGCCCGAGACCTGCTCGGCCGGATCGTCACGGAGGCCGTCGTCGGCGACCCCGCCTTCGATGACCTCGACCACGGCCTCCTCGGCTACGTCGACACCATCAACGTCGACACCGACCCGTACGTGCTGCCGATCACCAAGGCCATCTACTTCGACGCGAGGGCGACGTTCGACGAGATCCGCACCGAGTTCACCGACTTCGACATCGTCCCCACCTCGGTCACGGTGTTCGGCACCCAGGCCGGCGAGATGATGATCCCGGGCGTCCACAAGGCCGCCGGCATCGACGTCGTCCTGGCCCACACCGGCATCTACCGTGCCGACACCATCGCCATCGGCGACAGCTACAACGACCTCGAGATGCTCGCGCACGTGGCCGTCGGTATCGCGATGAGCAACGCCCCGCAGGCCGTCAAGGACATCGCCGACGAGGTCACCACGACCCCCGACGAGGACGGCATCCTCCTCGCCTTCGAGCGCCACGGCCTCGTCGGCTGACACCGCGGCTGCCCGACCACGAACCTTCCCCCCACCCGACTACCGTGGGCCTCATGCGCATCGCGATCACCGGCAGTACAGGACTTATCGGTTCCGCCCTTGTGCAGGCTCTGCGGTGGGGCGGGGACGAGGTCGTACGACTCGTGCGCCATGAACCCACCAGTCCCGACCAGCGCCGCATCCACCTCGACCAGCGAAGGATCGACGGGCCTGGGCTGAACGACGTCGACGCGGTGGTCAACCTCGCCGGCGCCTCGATCGCGGGCGGCCGCTGGACCGAGTCGTACAAGAAGGAGCTCCTCGACTCCCGCATCGCCGTGACCGAGACCGTCGCGCACGCCCTGTCCGCCGACGGACGCTGCCAGCGGTTCCTCAGCGGCTCCGCGATCGGCTACTACGGCCAGACGGGGGAGAAGCCGGTCGACGAGTCCGCCCCTGCCGGCGACGACTTCCTCGCCCACCTGGTCGTGACGTGGGAGGCGGCCGCCACCGCCGCCCCCGTACCGACCGTCCTCCTTCGTACAGGTCACGTCATGAGCCCGCGCGGCGGCTACATCGGCAAGCAGCTGATCCCGTTCCAGCTGGGGCTCGGCGGGCAGGTCGCCGACGGCCGGCACTGGGTGAGCTGGATCTCGCTCGACGACGACGTGGCGGCGATCCGGTCCCTGATCGACTCGGACGTCACCGGCCCGGTCAACCTCACCGCGCCCCAGCCGGTCACCAACGCGCGCTGGACCAAGGCCCTCGGCGCCGCGCTGCACCGCCCGACCATCATCCCGTTCCCGCTGCCGCTAGCCCGTCTGATCTTCGGCGACCAGTTCGTGGCCGAGGCCATGCTCAGCAGCCAGCGTGTCCTGCCGACGAAGCTCACCGAGGCCGGCTACACGTTCACCGACACCGAGATCGAGCCCGCGCTGGAGCGACTCTTCCACGAGTGACCCCGCGCGCAAGGGACTTCCACGGCCACATCCGGCCCGCCGCAGACCGCGCCGCGTCATCACGATAGAATGTTAGGACATTCCATTGACTTCTGGATGTGGCAACGGTTGAATGTGGCCAGGTCAGCCAGAGTGGCGCGATACGAAGAGGTTTCGATGACTGAGAGCAACACCCCGTTGGGCTTGATGACGAGCCGTGGTCCGACCGTTCTCTGGAACGACTCGGCGACCCACAGCGAGCTCGAGACCTCGATCGCGTGGGGTGCGGTGGGCGCCACCTGCAACCCGGTCATCGCCCTGTCGGCCATCCGGTCAGATCTGCCGCGCTGGTCGGCCAGGATCGCCGAGCTGAACCACGAGATGCCCGAGGCGACGGAGTCCGAGATCGGCTGGAAGGTCGTCGAGGAGATCTCGCTCGAGGCCGCAGAGCTGCTGCTGCCCGCCTTCGAGAAGTCAGGAGGCTACAACGGCCGCCTCTCGATGCAGACCGACCCACGTCTCGCTCGCAGCGCCAAGGCGCTGGCCGACCAGGCCGAGTACTTCTCCCACCTCGCGCCGAACATCATCGTCAAGATCCCCGC
>JAYUEA010000120.1:0-2253 GCA_043739465.1 Propionibacteriaceae bacterium | reverse complement strand
GACGGATGTCGAAGCTCCTGAAGTAGCTGTCCCTGAGCTGGTGCGCCCTTCGAGACGCCGATTAGTGGAGTTCATCCTGAGGAGCAAACCGACGGAGTCACTGTCTCGAAGGGCCACAGGCTCCTCAGGGAGCCGTTGGACGACCGTCCCCCAGGCGGTTCCCTGGGTGTCGGGTGCGCCCTTCGAGACACAACCGACTCAGACTCGTTGCTCCTCAGGGGCCCGGTGGATGCGGCCCCCGCGGCGGATCCCTGAGGAGCTTGCCGACGAAGTCGGGCAGCGTCTCGAACGGTCCACAGCAGTCGCAATATCTCTCGCCACTCACGCAGAGTCTCTCCTGAGCACCGCAGAGTCTCTCCTCAGTGCCGCAGAGTCTCTCCTCAGTGCCAGCTCGGCGCCGGGAGGTCGAGGGCCTGGCCGAGGAGGTCGAGGTAGTCGATACGGGGGATCTCGCCCGCTCCCATGCTCTCCAGGTGGTCGGTGAGCCACTGCACGTCGAGAAGGCGGGGGGTGCCGCCCTGCTGCAACCGCCGGACCAGCTCCATGAGCGCGACCTTCGATGCGTCCCGGCCGTGCTCGGCGTCGTGGAACATGGACTCACCGGCGAACAGGCCGCCCAGGCTGACCCCGTACAACCCTCCGACCAGGCGCCCCT
The DNA here is from genome assembly GCA_043739465.1 of Propionibacteriaceae bacterium. GTDB lineage: Bacteria > Actinomycetota > Actinomycetes > Propionibacteriales > Propionibacteriaceae > Fen-668. The sequence continues at coordinate 1,598 of JAYUEA010000120.1, read as the reverse complement.
GCGCGTCCCAGGTCTCCACCGAATGGACGACGCCGGCACGGTGGAGCTGCCCGTACACGTCCGCGATCTCGCCGTCGATCCAGCCGCCCTCCCGCGAGGGGTCGGCGCAGCCGGCGAGCACGCCGGCGAAGTCCTCATCGACGGTGACCTGGAAGTGACGGGCCGACTTGGTCAACGAGCGCGTGACGCGCAGTTCGTCCAGCGGCAGGACGGCCCGCAGCATCGGCGACCACCAGCCCATCCGGGCGGTGAAGCTGGAGTGGGTGAGGGGCATCGGGAAGACACCGGCACGGTACGCCTCGAGCACCAGCGAGGCAGAGAAGTCGTCGGAGAGCGCGACAAGGTCCTGGTGCGGCCAGTCCTCCTCGGGCCCGAAGGCGTGCGACAACGTCACGCCGCCATCGTGCCACCCAGGTCTGACCGTGCTCGGACGCACCTCCGCCGGACGCCGAAGGCGGCGCCCGGAAACCGGACGCCGCCTCACAGCAGAACGGAACAGATCAGAAGTTGAACTTCTCGATGTTGTCCTTGTTGAACTTGTACGGCTCGCCGAGGAGCACGGTCCCCTTGTCGCCGACCGTGAACTCGCCGAGCGTGCCGGCCTTGAACTTGTCGCCCGTCTTGCCGGTGATCTCACCCTTGATCAGGGCTGCGGTCGCGTACGCGGCGAGGTAACCGAGGGACTCGGGGTTCCACAGCGCGAACTCGGTGACGGTGCCGTCCTTGACGTACTGACGCATCTGGTTCGGCGTGCCGAGACCGGTGATGGCCACCTTGCCTTTGGAGCTCGACGTCGACAGGTAGCGGGCCGCAGCCGTGATGCCAACAGTCGTCGGGGAGATGATGCCCTTGAGGTTCGGGTGCGCCGAGATCAGACCAGCGGTCTTGTCGAACGAGGTCTGGTCGTCGTCGTTGCCGTACACGACGTCGACGAGCTTGATGTTCGGGTGACCGGACGCGAGCTGCGACTTCATCATGTCGATCCAGGCGTTCTGGTTCGTGGCGTTCGCCGAAGCGGACAGGATCGCGATCTCGCCCGTGTCGCCGACCTGCTTGGCGATCATGTCGACCTCGACCTTGGCGATGCCCTCGGCGGTGGCCTGGTTGATGAACAGGTTGCGGCACTCAGGGTTGGTGTCGGAGTCGTACGTGACGACCTTGATGCCGGCCTTCATGGCCTCGGTCAGCGCGTCGCAGATGGCGGCCTTGTCGTTGGCCGACACCACGATGCCGCCCACGCCCTGCTGGGTGAGGGTGTTGATGTACTGGACCTGTGCGTCTGGAGCGGCCTTGGCCGGGCCGACCTCGGCGTACGTGCCACCGAGCTCGGTGATGGCCGTCTTGCCACCCTTGTCGGAGGTGTCGAAGTAGGCATTGCCCAGGTTCTTCGGCAGGAAGGTGATGGCGAGGTTCGCCTTGCCAGCGGAGCTGGCGCTTGACGAGGTGGTGCTCGACGAGCATCCCGCGACGAGGAACAGGCTGGCTGCGGCGACCACGGAGGCCGCACGGAGAACTGCCCGAGTTCCGTGCTTCATAGTGTTCCCTTCTTCTTCTTCTTCGGATCGGCGGCGATCCGACAGCTTGTGGTGGTGCGACGC
>JAYUEA010000119.1:0-6830 GCA_043739465.1 Propionibacteriaceae bacterium | reverse complement strand
CACCCACACCGCCCCGCGGACGCACCGGCGACGCGAAGCGTGGACGCCCTACGAATGCCGACATCGCTGACGTCGTGCGGAAGTCGAAGCTGGTCACCATGCCCACGGAGGGCCCTCTCGGCGCTGACGGGCTCAGCATGAGGCAGCGCCTGCTGCTCGAGGTCATCAAGCGGTCGATCGAGGAGAAGGGCTACCCGCCGAGCATGCGCGAGGTCGCCAAGATGGCCGGCCTGTCCAGCCCGTCCAGCGTCGCCCACCAGCTTCGTCAGCTCGAGGCCAAGGGCTACATCCGCCGCGACCCGAACCGCCCCCGTGCCCTCGACGTGCGGCTGCCAGAAGGTCCCGGGTCGCGCCCCCGCACCGCGGATCCTTACGAGGACCCGACGGGTGTCAACGATGCGCTGCCCCGCCCGGTCCACGTGCCCGTCCTGGGCCGCATCGCCGCCGGTGGCCCGATCCTCGCCGAGCAGCAGGTCGAGGATGTCTTCGCGCTCCCCCGCCAGCTTGTCGGCGACGGCGAGCTCTTCCTGCTCGAGGTGCGCGGCGACTCGATGATCGACGCCGCCATCTGCGACGGCGACTATGTGGTCATCCGTCGTCAGCCCGTCGCGGAGAACGGCGACATCGTGGCGGCCCTGCTGGGCGACGAGGCCACCGTGAAGACGTTCAAGCGCACTCCCGGCCAGATCTGGCTGCTCCCCCACAACCCGGCGTACGAGCCGATCGACGGCAACGACGCGACCATCCTCGGCAAGGTCGTCACAGTCCTTCGCCGGCTGTAGCTACCCGGAGTTGAGGCGCCGCAGGGCGCCGAGGGCGAGATCCCGGTCGGTCGTCGTCCAGAAGGGCGGGATCGAGGCCCGCAGGAACGATCCGTACCTCGCCGTCATCAGGCGCGGGTCGAGGATCGCGACGACGCCCCGGTCGGTCAGGCGCCGCACGAGCCGGCCGCTGCCCTGGGCGAGCAGCAGTCCCGCGTGGGTCGCCGCGACCTGCATGAAGCCGTTGCCACCGGACGCAGCCACGGCGTCCTGCCTGGCCACGAGCAGCGGCTCGTCTGGACGCGGGAACGGGATCTTGTCGATCAGCACGAGCTGGCAGGTCTCCCCCGGCACGTCGACGCCCTGCCACAGCGAGAGCGTGCCGAACAGCGACGTCCGCGGCTCCTCGAGGAACCTTCGCGTCAGCTCAGGCAGCTGCGCATCGCCCTGGCAGAGGACCTCGAGCTCCGGCAACGCCGCGCGTACGTGGGAGGCCGCCACAGTGGCGTTCCTGTACGACGCGAAGAGCCCGAGGGTGCGCCCTCCTGCCGCCTGTACGAGCTCGACGATCTCCTGCAGCGTCTCCTCGCTCAGCCCTTCACGGCTGGGCGGTGGCAGGTGCTTGGCCACGTACAGGATCCCCTGCTTGCTGTAGTCGAACGGCGAGCCGACGTCCACGCCGTGCCACACCGGCGCATCCTCGCTGCGGTCTCCGAGTCCCAGCTGACGGGCGATCGCGTCGAAGCTGCCGCCGATGGTGAGGGTCGCCGAGGTGAAGACGGCCGTGACGTCCGGCAGGATGCTCTCCTTCACCAGCCCCGAGACGTTGAGAGGGGCCACGACGACCCAGCGCCCTGCCCTCTCGCGCTCAGCGACCCAGACGACGTCGTGCTCGTTGAGACCGGCCATGCGCTCGGAGACGTCGTACACCTCTTGCACGACCGCCTGCGCTTGCTGCTTCGCGGCATCGACACCGCCCTTCGTGGGGGAAGCCTTGAAGTCCGACAACGCCGACCGGGCGACCTGCCTGATCCTCGCGAGCGCGAGCCCGACCGTGGATCCCGCGTCGGTGACCCTCCCGAGCTCGGCGAGGTCGAGGGCGGTACGGAACGTGTCCGCGGCGTCGAGGAAGTCGACCCCGACCCCATCGGAGAGCCAGTTCAACGCTCGTCTGGCCACGCGCTCGATCTGCTGCGGGCTCAGCTCGTCGGACGCGGCGCCGGTCACCCGGCTCACCAGCTCGTGCGCCTCGTCCACCACGAGCAGGTCGTGCTCAGGGAGCGCGGTGCCGCCGTGCAGCGCGTCGATGGCGAGCAGCGCATGGTTCGTGACGATGACGTCGGCGTCGCGGGCCCGTGCCCGTGACAGCTCGACGAAGCACTCCGTCCCGTACGGGCAGTTCGTGGCGCCCAGGCACTCCCGGACCGGCACGGACACCTGGAACCACGCGGCCGGGGTGTGCGACGGGGCGTCGTCACGGTCGGCGAGACCTCCTGACACCGCTTCCTCCTCGGCCCACTCGCGCAGCGCGAGCACTTCGGCGCCCAGCACGGAGTCGGGAGCCGCGTCGACCGCCCGCAGCGCCGTGACCAGCTCTCCTGCCCCGATCAGGCCCGGTTGCTGATCCTCGACGACGCCGTCACGGATCCGGTGCAGGCAGGCATAGTTCGAGCGGCCCTTCAGGAGAGCCGCCTTGGGTCGACGGCCGGTCGCCGCCTCCACCGCGTCGATGACGACGGGGACGTCCTTGGTCGCGAGCTGGGTCTGGAGCGCGAGGGTGGCGGTCGCGACGATCACCCGCGACGAGGGCGAGCTCAGCACATGCGCGAATGCGGGCGCGAGATAGCCCAGCGACTTGCCCGTACCTGTCCCGGCCTGGATGAGCACGTGCTCGCCCGACTCGAACGCCTCGGCGACCTCCGTGCACATCCGCACCTGGCCTTCTCGGGCAGTGCCACCGATGGCCGCCACGGCAGTATCGAGGATGCTGGTGGCGACGACGTCAGGCACAGGCTTCGAGGGCACCCCGACACGGTACCCGAGGACACTGACACCTCCGGGAAGCCTCCCCGGCCGGCCTCAGGCCGAGAACCCGCCGAGCTCGCCGGCGAGGTCGTCGTGCACCCGTGCCACGACCTTGGTGCCGTCGCCGGTGTGCTCGAGCGTGACCAGCTCGCCTTCGCGATGGATCCGGTCGATGAGGTCGCCCCGCGAGTACGGGACCAGCGCAGTCACTTCTGTACCAGGCGTCGGGAGACGACGCTCCACGACCGCCCGTACCTCGTCGAGCCCCTCACCTGTACGCGCCGACGCGAACACCGCTTCCGGGAACCTCGTGCGCAGCGCTTGCAGCGTCTCGGGATCCGCGCGGTCGATCTTGTTGATCACGAGCTGCTCCGCCACGTTCCCGGCGCCGATGTCGCCGAGCACCTCGCGCACGGCGGCCACCTGCCCGAACGGGTCCGGGTCGGAACCGTCCACGATGTGCAGCAGCAGATCGGCCTCGACCGACTCCTCCAGCGTCGACCGGAACGCCTCGATGAGGTCGTGGGGCAGGTGGCGCACGAAGCCGACCGTGTCGGTGAGCGTGTACGTGCGGCTGTCGGCAGTCTGCGACCGTCGCGTCGTCGGGTCCAGCGTGGCGAACAGCGCGTCCTCGACGAGCACCCCGGCACCGGTCAGCCGGTTGAGCACCGACGACTTGCCGGCGTTCGTGTAGCCGACGATGGCGACGCTGGGCACCTGGTGGCGTCGGCGTTCCTGGCGCTTCACCTGACGAGTGCCGTCCAGGTCGCGGAGCTGCTCGCGGAGCTTGGAGATGCGGGTACGGATGCGGCGCCGGTCGGTCTCGATCTTCGTCTCGCCGGGACCACGCCCGCCGATGCCGACACCGCCGGCAGCGCGGCCACCGGTCTGGCGGGAGAGGTTGCCACCCCAACCGCGCAGACGCTGCCGCAGGTACTGCAACTGGGCCAGCTCGACCTGGGCCTTGCCCTCCGCGCTCTTCGCGTGCGAGGCGAAGATGTCCAGGATCAACGCCGTACGGTCCACGACCTTTACCTTGATCCGGTCCTCGAGGTTGCGCAGCTGCGCGGGACTGAGCTCGCCGTCACAGATCACGGTGTCGGCGCCGGTCGCGTTCACGACCTCGCGGACCTCGTCGACCTTGCCGCGACCGATGTACGTCGCCGGATCGGGCCGATCTCTGCGCTGGAACAGCGCGTCCAGCACCTCGGACCCGGCCGTCTCGGCCAGGGCTCGCAGCTCGCCGAGGGAGTTGACGACGTCTGCCTCGTGCCTTGACGTCCAGACGCTGACCAGGACGACGCGTTCCAGTCGGAGCTGCCGGTACTCGACCTCCGTGATGTCGGCGAGCTCGGTACGCAGTCCGTCGACCCGCCGCAAGGAGATCCTGGCAGCGAGGTCGGTCTGGTCACCGTCGTACCCCTCGGGATCGGGCAGGCGCGGATCGGTCTCATCATCGGCTGGAGAAGTCATCGCTGACCACCCTCTCACTGCCGGCGGCTCCGGGCCACTCGATTGTCCGGCGTCAGCTCGTCTCCAGGTCGTCGGGTATCGCCACCTCGCCGCGCGCGACGATCACCGCGGGGCCTGTCAGCATCGCCGTGCCGTCCGCGGCGAACCTCACCTCGACCGTGCCTCCCGGCAGGTCCACACGCGTCGTGGCCGGACCGGTGCCGCTCACGACACGTGCCACCGCGACGGCTCCGGTGCCGCAGGCCTCGGTCTCCCCCACGCCGCGCTCGAGCACGCGCATCACAGCATGGGCCGGTGCCAGCACGTGAACGACCTCGAGGTTCACCCCGTGCGGGAACACCGCATCGTCTACGTCGACGACTCCCGTCAGATCGGCGGCGGCCACGGCGTGCAGAGTCGGCACCAACGAAACCAGATGCGGGTTGCCGACGTCGACCGCCACGCCGCCATACTCATGGCCTGCCACGGTTGCCGACGTCGTGACCCCGGTCGTCACCGTGCCCATCCCCACCGTGACCCGGCCGTCCTGGGTCAGGTGGGCGGTGCGCAGCCCGGCCCTGGTCGCGACGACCAGGTCGGGCTCGCTGATGAGCCCCTCGTCGTCGAGGTAGCGCGCGAAGACCCGCAGCCCGTTGCCGCACATCTCGGCGATCGACCCGTCAGCGTTCCGGTAGTCCATGAACCACAGGTCAGGGTCGACCTCCGAGCCGGGGATCTGGCCGGCTTTCACGACTCGCAGCACGCCGTCGGCGCCGATGCCGGAGCGCCGGTCGCACAGGTAGCGGACGATCTCAGGGGTGACGTCGAGCGTCCCGTAGCCGTCGAAGAGAATGACGAAGTCGTTGCGGGTGCCATGCCCCTTGGCGAACGACCACGTCTTCATGGGGTCAAGTCCACCGCAGAACCCGCCAACTCACAAACGCCCATCGACCAACGAGACGAGACCGGGAAGCGACGGAAGGGCGAGCGCGTCCACCCAGGCGATGCGCGGGTCCTTCCGCCACCAGCCGAGCTGCCTGCGGGCGAACCGTCGGGTACCGGCGGCCGTGTCCGTACGTGCCTGCTCCTCGGAGCAACGGCCGTCGAGGAAGGCCAGGACCTGGTCGTAGCCGAGCGCGCGCGACGCCGTCACCCCGTCGCGGAGGCCGTGTGCGGCCAGGTCTTCGACCTCGGCGACAAGCCCGTTGGCCCACATGGCGTCGACGCGGGCGCTGATGCGGGCATCCATCACGGGTCTGTCGATCTCGAGCCCGAGCTGTACGACATCGGGCAGGGCGTAGCGATGCTCCGGGAGGGTCGCCTTGTACGAGCCGGTCAGGGCGACGACCTCGAGCGCCCTCACCACCCGACGCCCGTTCATCGGCTCCATATGGGCCGCGGCCTCCGGCGCCAGTGCCGCCAAGCGGTCGTACATGGCCAATGCACCCTGGGCCTCCAGCTCCGCCTCGAGAGTCGCCCTCACGACCGGATCCGTACCCGGGAAGCTGAACTCGTCGAGGATCGCCCGCAGGTACAGGGCTGAGCCTCCGACGACGATCGGCACCACGCCGCGCTCTCGGCACGACGCGATCGCCTCGCGCGCCAGGTGCTGGAAGTCGGCCACGGTCGCGGTCTCGGTGACCTCCAGCACGTCGATGAGGTGGTGCGGGATCCCGCGGCGCTCCTCGGGTGTCGGCTTCGCCGTCCCGATGTCCATGCCTTTGTAGACCAGCATCGAGTCGGCATTCACGATCTCGGCGGGCCGGTCGTGAGCCGTCAGATGGGTGGCGAGCTCCACGGCGAGGGCGGACTTGCCGCTCGCCGTCGGCCCCAGGAGGGCGAGCGTCACGGTGGCCACCGGCACAGTCTGGCACTCAGTCGTTACCGAACTCCAAGCCGCCACACCCCGAATCCACTTGGCTGGGACGCGAAGGCGAGGTAGAAATGGCGCGTTGACGTCGCGCAGGCGGCGTCCCGCATGGATCAGGGCCCTGGAAGAGCCCCCTGGCGGAGGTACGACGAGAGGAGGTGTCGCAGATATGGGCTTGTTGGACAACATCAGCGCCGCTATCGGTGGGCATGAGGACCAGGTCAAGGGCGGAGTCGACAAGATCGGTGATCTCGTCGATGGCAAGACCGGCGGCCAGTACGCCGGCCAGGTCGACCAGGCTCAGGACTTCCTGAAGTCGCAGGTGGACAACGTCGACGCCGAACCTCAGGCCTGACACTTCTAGCGGCTGCACAAGCCCGATCCGGGGCCGTACCTCTTCGAGAGCTACGGCCCCGGTGGCATGTTCAGACGGGCGTAGTCAGGCGCGTCTGGTCGGCATCCCCAGCACGATGCCGCGAACCGGCTCCTCGTGCCGGGCCTGCCAGGCATCTCCCCCACGGGTGCGCTCGAGGCCGCGGACTCCGCCGTCGGCGACGAGGTGATGCGGTGCGGCGTACGTGATCGTCGCGAGGGCGATGTCGCCCGGACGCGGGCGCTCGCCCTCGACCGCCACGTGGACGAGCCGGTTGTCGCGGGCCCTGCCCGACAGGCGCAGGGTGGCGGCGTCCTTGCGGCCCTCGCCGTCGGCGAACATCACCTCG
>JAYUEA010000118.1:0-2263 GCA_043739465.1 Propionibacteriaceae bacterium | reverse complement strand
GCTGCCGTCTGCGTCATCGATGCCGACGTGTCGGCGACGGCGCGGGCGATGCCGAAGTCCATCACCTTGACCAGGCCGGTCGACGTCAGCATGACGTTCGCGGGCTTGATGTCGCGGTGGATGATGCCGGCCTCGTGGCTGTTCTGGAGCGCGTCCAGCACGCCCATCGTCATCTCGAGCGCGCGCTCGGGCAGGATCTTGCGGCCCTCACGCAGGATGTCGCGCAGGGTGTGGCCGACGACCAGCTCCATGACGATGTACGGGACGTGGACGCCCGACGCCGGGTCGGCCTGCTCGCCCGTGTCGTACACGCTCACGATGTTCGGGTGGTTCAGCCCCGCGGCGGCCCGGGCTTCGCGACGGAACCTCGCCTGGAAGGTGGAGTCGCCGGCGAGGTCGATGCGGAGCTGCTTGATCGCCACCGCCCGGTTCAGCCTCGTGTCGAGGGCGCGCCTCACCTCGGCCATGCCACCACGGCCCAGCACCGGCCCCAGCTGGTAGCGGGCGCCCAGCAGCGTTCCCTGCTCGGTGGTCACCTCGGCCCTCCCACGACACACGTTCGACTGATCAGTCCTCGCTCATTGTGACCATTCAACATGAGAGCGGGCTGAAGATGTTGCCCAGGGGCTCTCAAGATTGGGTGAACGTGCCTGGTCAGGGTCATCGTGATGCCTCGATCAGTGCCTTGGCGATCGGCCCTGCGAGGCGCCCACCGGCGATGTCCGTACGCTCCACGTCCGCGTCCTCGATGAAGACCGCGATCGCGATGTCGGGGTTCTTGGCGAAGGACACGAACCATGCGTACGGGTTCTGCGTGAGGTCGCGCTGCGCCGTACCCGTCTTCCCGCCCACGGTCACGCCCGGCACCTTCCCGGCCGCACCTGTCCCCTGCTGCACGACGTTGACCATCATCTGCTGGAGGACCTGCGCTGAGCCGGGCGACATCGCCTGCTTCTCGTCGGGCCCATGCCTGTACAGGACGCGCAGGTCGGCGCTGCGCACCTCGCTGACGAGGTAGGGCGTCTTCATGACCCCGTCGTTGCAGATCGCCGAGACCACCATCGCCATCTGCAGCGGGCTGGCCGCGACGTCGTACTGCCCGATCGCACTGAGCATCGTCTGCGCCGCGTCGAGCTTCGTCGGGAACTGGCTCTTGGCCGCGGTGACGTCGGTCATCGGCGTCGCGTTGAAGCCGAACTTCTCCGCCTGCGCCTTCAGCTTCGCTGCGCCGAGCGTGGCGCCGATGTTCGCGAACGCTGTGTTGCACGACAGCTGCAGCGCCCTGTCCATCGTCTGCTGGCCGTTGCCGCAGGCCGACGACTGGTTGCCCAGGACGCTGGACGAGTTCGGCAGCGTGAGCTGGCTGGGGGTGTCGACCATGGTGTCCGGGGCCATGCCGTTCTCGAGCGCAGCGGCCGCGGTGATCAGCTTGAACGTCGAGCCGGGCGGGTAGATCTCGCGCGTGCCGCGGTCGGCGAGCGGTCTCGCCGCGTCGGCGTTAAGCGCCGTCCAGGCCGCGCGCGCCGCGGCGAGGTCATGGGTGGCGAGGGTGTTGGGGTCGTACGTGGGCGTCGTCACCATCGCGAGGATGGCCCCGGTCTTGGGGTCGAGCACGACGACGGCACCCTTCTTCGTGCCGAGCTGAGACGCCGCAATCTGCTGCAGCTTCGGGTTGATCGTCGTGTGCACCGTCGCGCCGACCGGCGTCGCACCGGTGAACAGGTCGACCAGGCGGTCGACGGTCTGGCTCGAGGCGCTGCCGGCGAGCTCCGCCGAGTACGAGGCCTCCAGCGCCGAGCGCCCGAAGTCGTACGCGTACCAACCGGTCACCGACGCGTACAGGCTGCCCTGGGGGTACGAGCGCTGGTAGGAGAACCTGTCCTTGGTCGGCGTCGTCGTCGCGATCTGCAGGTCGCCGGCGAGGATCGCGCCGCGGTTCTGCGCGAACTCGGCGTCCAGGACGCGGCGGTTGCGGTCGTTCGCAGTCAGCGACGACTCGCGCCACAGCTGTACGACGCTGGCGTTGAGCAGCAACGCCAGGAACAGCAAAGACGCGACGAGCGCAGTGCGGCGGATCGGTGAGTTCACGAGTCCTCCTCGTCAAGCCGAAACAGTTGCGTCTGCTCCTCGGGATCGGTGCCTGTGAGGCGCATTTCTGGCACGCCGCGCTCCACGGTAGCCACTGCTGCCTCGTCGGCGGGTGTCGTGGGAATGGCAGCCGTCGGCTCCAGGTCGGACGAGTCGTACAGGGCCCGGACCGGCG
>JAYUEA010000117.1:0-2265 GCA_043739465.1 Propionibacteriaceae bacterium | reverse complement strand
TGGCGGACGGTGGGTGATATCGCCGCGAACCATGAGCAGTGGTCTCAATAGACTCAAGGCTGTGCTCCGACGAATCGACCTGCGCGACGCTGACTCCGACCTTGACTACGCGACCGTGGTGCCGCGGGCCGAGTTCGACGTCGAGCACGCCGTGGCCGCGGTCACGCCGATCTGTGCGGCGGTGGCGGCTGAGGGGGAGGCGGCACTGCGCCGGTTCAGCCTCCAGTTCGATGGCGTCGAGCCCGAGTCGCTGCTCGTACCTGCCGAGGTCCTTGACGCCTGCATCGCCGACCTCGACCCGCTGCTGCGCGCGGCGTTCGAGGAGTCCATCCGGCGTCGTCGCGCGGTGTGTGCCGACGAGGCCGCGATGCCGCAGCCCACCACCGAGCTGGCTCCCGGCGCCACGGTGACGACCCGTCTCGTACCTGTCGGCCGCGTCGGCCTGTACGTACCTGGCGGCCTCGCGCCCCTCGCCTCCAGCGTCATCATGAACGTCGTCCCGGCGCAGGCTGCGGGCGTCGCCTCGATCGCCGTCGCGAGCCCGCCGCAGAAAGACTTCGGCGGCCTGCCGCACCCCAACATCCTGGCGCTGTGCCGGATGCTGGGGGTCGACGAGGTGTACGCGGTCGGCGGCGCGCAGGCCATCGCGATGTTCGCCTACGGGGTCGCGGGGCTGTGCCCGAAGGTCGACCTCGTCACCGGTCCCGGCAACATCTACGTGGTCGCCGCCAAGCGGCTCCTGCGCGGTCGCGTCGGTATCGACTCCGAGGCGGGCCCGACAGAGATCGCGGTGCTGGCCGACGACACGGCCGATCCCGTACATGTCGCTGCTGATCTCCTGAGCCAGGCCGAGCACGACCCCATGGCGGGGTCGGTCCTGGTCACCACGTCGGAGGCACTCGCCGACGCCGTCGACGCCGCGCTCGCACCGATGGCCGCGGGGACGCTGCACGCCGACCGTGTCCGTACCGCCCTCACCGGCGACCAGTCCGGCATCGTCCTGGTACGCGACCTCGAGCAGGGCATCGCCGTCGTCGACGCCTACGCCGCCGAGCACCTCGAGATCCAGACCGAGGATGCGCCCGCCGTCGCCGCGCGCATCCGCAACGCCGGCGCGATCTTCGTCGGCCCCTACTCGCCGGTCTCGCTCGGCGACTACTCGGCCGGCTCGACGCACGTCCTGCCGACCGCCGCCGCAGCGCGTCACTCGTCGGGGCTCACGGTCGCCAGCTTCCGCCGTACGGTCCATGTCATCTCGTACAACGAGGCCGCCCTGCTCGACCTCGCCGACGGCGTCGAACGGTTCGCGCTCGCAGAGAACCTGCCGGCGCACGCCAACGCCGTCACCGTGCGGCGGCCGCGATGAAGGCCGACGTCACGCTCGCCGAGCTGCCGTTGCGTCCGGAGCTTATGGGCGAGGAGCCGTACGGCGCGCCCCAGCTCGACGTGCCGGTGCGCCTCAACGTCAACGAGAACCCGTTCCCTCCGTCGCCGCGCGTGCGCCAGGAGATGGCCGACGCCGTCGTCTCGCTCGCCGGGGGCGTCAACCGTTACCCGGACCGCGAGGCCTGGGCGCTGCGCACGGCCCTTGCCGGCTACCTCGGCCACGCCGTCACGCCCGAGATGGTGTGGGCGGCGAACGGGTCGAACGAGGTCATGGTGCACGTCCTCAGCGCGTTCGGTGGCCCTGGACGGTCGGTCCTGTCGTTCACGCCGACGTACTCGATGTACCCCGAGTACGCCCGCAACACCCACACCGCCTACGTCACGGTGCCGCGCCGTGCCGACCACACCCTCGACGCCGACCTGGTTCTGGCAGCGATCGCCGAGCATCAGCCGACGGTGGTCGTGATCACCACACCGAACAACCCGACAGGTACGCCGACGCCGCTGGGCGTCATCCGCGACGTCCTCGCCGCTACCGACACGATCGTGGTCGTCGACGAGGCGTACCAGGAGTTCGCCTCCCACCCGGAGCAGACCGCGCTCACACTGCTCGCCGACCACGGCAACCTCGTCGTCAGCCGCACGATGAGCAAGGCGTTCGCCTTCGCGGGTGGACGCCTCGGCTACCTCGCGGCGAACCCGGCCATCGTGGACGCGCTCCGGATCGTGCGCCTCCCGTACCACCTCTCCGCGCAGTCCCAGTCGCTCGCCCTCGTGGCTCTGGCCAACGCCGACGAGATGCTCGGTCAGGTGGACGTGCTGCGCCGTGTACGCGACGAGGCGCTGGTGAGGCTGCCGGCGCTCGGCGTCGAGGTCGTA
>JAYUEA010000116.1:0-6869 GCA_043739465.1 Propionibacteriaceae bacterium | reverse complement strand
CGTGACCTTGCCGCCCATCCGTACACGCTGATCGTCGGACAGTCCGTGGAAGCAGCCGATGTCCAGGACGAACCGGTAGCCGGCACCCAGCTCTCGGGGCAGGTCCGTGACGTCCGCCTCGAGGAACCGAACCTTCTGCCCGGCCTCGGTGGCACGCTCTCGAGCGGCCATGAGCGCGAGCGGGATGGCGTCGACGCCCGTGGCGTCCCAGCCTCGACGGGCCAGGGCGATGGCATGCGTGCCGCGTCCGCAGCCGAGGTCCAGGGCGCGACCCAGACCGGGATGGTCCTGCTGCTCCCGGTCGAGGAACCTGGCCAGCTGCTCTTCTCCTGCTCTGCCGGCTCGCTCCCACGGGGTGACGCCGAAGCGGTACGCGAGTGCATATCCCTTGCTCATGAGGACCTCCGATATAGGTGCTGCTCGTGTCGTGATATTCACTCCAGTTGAACTGGAATCAATATGGGTATAGTGACCCTGATGTCCGATCCAGTCAAGACCCCGCGCAGCTATCACTCGCCGCTACGCGCTGCCCAGGCGCGCGAGACGAGGCGGCGGGTGCTCGACGCCGCTGCCCGGCTGTTCCAGGAACGCGGCTACCCGCGTACGACGATCGCGGATGTCGCGACCGCTGCCGATGTCGCCGCGGACACAGTCCTGCACCTGTTCGGCTCGAAGCGCGGTCTCCTCAAGGAGGTGATGGACGTCGTGGTGGGAGGCGACGACGAGGACGTCTCGGTGCTGGAGCGGCTCGACCCTCAGGAGATGCGCCGCGAGAAGGACCAGCATCGGCAGATCGCCATGTTCGCGGCCGGCATCACGACGCAACTGGAACGGATCCGTCCGATGGACGACATCCTGCGCAGTGCAGCCGCCGTCGACGAGGACGTCGCTGCCCTCCGCGAGAATCTGCAGCTCGATCAGCGTCGGGCTGCCATGCGGTCCGTGGCCGGATGGATCGCGGCCAACGGCCCGCTGCGTACGAAAGGGAGCGGGGCAGAGGCGATCGAGGCCGCTGCGGCGATCCTCTGGACCCTCACGAGCCCCGAGGTCCACCAGATGCTGCGCGAGCACTGGGGCTGGACCCCGGCAGCGTACGAACAGTGGCTGCGCACGACCCTGGAGTCCTCGGTGCTTCCGTAAGCCAGATCTCCCGCCGAGCAGTACCAGATCTCCCGCCGAGCAGTACGAGATCTCCCGCCGAGTAGTACGAGATCTCCCGCCGAGTAGTACGAGATCTCCCGCCGAGCAGTACCAGATCTCCCGCCGAGCAGTACGAGATCTCCCGCCGAGCAGTACAGGTCCTCTCCTCGAGGCCATCGGGTCCGTGGAGCTGACCCGGAGTCGGGCGCCGGAGTCGTGGTCCGATTTCGTCGCACCGGACGGGTGCTCAGCCGGACGAACTGCTCTGTTACGGTTGCGTAGGTAACAGAACGAACGTTCTGATCGGAGGACTGGTGGCCACCGGACTCACGCTCGGTCTCGATGTGGGATCGACCACTGTCAAAGCGGTCGTGCTCGAGGGGACCGCGCTGCGCTACAGCTCGTACCGACGCCACAATGCCGACGCCCGCGGTGCCCTGCGCACTCTGCTGGACGACGTCTCGACCCAGTACCCCGACCACACGTTCCGCTGCGCCGTCACCGGTTCGGCCGGGCTCGGCGTCGCCGACCTGATGGGCGTCGAGTTCATCCAGGAAGTCATCGCCGGTACGGCCGCGATCGAGCGCTTCGAGCCGCAGGCCGACGTGGTCATCGAGCTCGGCGGCGAGGACGCCAAGATCACGTTCCTCCACCCGGTCGTCGAGCAGCGGATGAACGGCACCTGCGCCGGCGGCACGGGCGCGTTCATCGACCAGATGGCCAGCCTGCTGCACACCGACGCCGCGGGCCTCGACGCTCTGGCGGCCGCGTACCACCACCTCTACCCGATCGCCTCCCGCTGCGGCGTCTTCGCGAAGTCCGACCTGCAGCCACTGCTCAACCAAGGCGCGGCCCACACCGACCTTGCCGCGTCCGTGTTCCAGGCCGTCGCCACGCAGACCATCGCCGGCCTCGCCTGCGGCCACCCGATCCGCGGCAACGTCGTCTTCCTCGGCGGCCCGCTCCACTTCCTGCCGCAGCTGCGCAAGGCGTACGAACGCGCCCTGGCCGAGCAGGTCACCTCGTTCAGCACTCCCGACGAGGCTCATCTGTACGTGGCCATCGGTGCGGCGCTCATGGCCGACGAGGCCTCGACCGCCCGCACCACCGATCGTCGGCACGGCCTCGCGCACAGCACTGAGGACCTGCTCGCACGTCTGCGCGAGAAGGTCGTGCTGCATCTCAGCGCCGCCCGCATGCGCCCGCTCTTCGCCGACGACGCCGAGCGCGCCGACTTCGACGTCCGGCACCACAGCGTGAAGATCCCGCGCGGCGACCTCACTGCCGCACAAGGGCCCCTGTACCTCGGCATCGACGCCGGCTCGACCACAGTCAAGGCCGTGCTTCTCACCCACGACGGCCAGATCGTCTTCGACCACTACCAGGGCAGCAACGACCCCGTACATGTCTCGCTCGCCATCCTGCGCCGGGTGCACGAGGCGATCCCGCCGGCCGCGTACCTCGCGCGTGCGTGCGTCACCGGCTACGGCGAAGGCCTGGTACGGGCCGCGCTCCGCCTCGACGACGGCGAGATCGAGACGATGGCGCATTACCGGGCCGCCAACACCGTCTGCCCGGGCGTCACGAGCGTCATCGACATCGGTGGCCAGGACATGAAGTACCTGCGCATCAAGCACGGCGCCGTCGACTCCATCGCCGTCAATGAGGCGTGCTCGTCGGGCTGCGGCTCCTTCCTGCAGACGTTCGCGGCCTCGATGAACACCGATGTCCAGACGTTCGCGGCCAACGCCATGGAGTCGACGCAACCCGTCGACCTCGGGACGAGGTGCACCGTCTTCATGAACTCCTCGGTCAAGCAGGCCCAGCGCGAGGGTGCCTCCGTCGGCGACATCGCCGCGGGCCTGTCGTACTCGGTCGTCCGCAACGCCCTCTACAAGGTCATCAAGCTCAAGGACGCCTCGCAGCTCGGGGACAAGGTCGTCGTACAAGGGGGCACGTTCCTCAACGATGCGGTGCTGCGCGCGTTCGAGCTCTCCACCGGGGCCACGGTCACGCGTCCGGACATCGCCGGCCTGATGGGTGCGTACGGCGCAGCTCTCACCGCGCACCGCCACTGGCAGGACGGCGAGCGGTCGCAGGCCCTCGGCATCGACGAGATCGACGGCTTCAGCGTCGACTCCACCCTCGACACCTGCCGGCTGTGCCAGAACCACTGCCAGCTGACGATCTCGACGTTCGGTGACGGCACCCGCCACGTGTCCGGCAACCGCTGCGAGCGCGGCGCGAGCACCGAGAAGGTGCCGCCGAAGTCGGAGCTGCCGAACCTGTTCGACTACAAGTACGCGCGGCTGTTCGGCTACCGCCGCCTCACCGGCGCGCAGGCGACGCGCGGCGAGATCGGCATCCCACGGGTGCTGAACATGTACGAGAACTACCCGCTCTGGTTCACGATCCTGACGTCGCTCGGGTTCCGGGTGATCCCGTCCGGCCGCTCGAGCCACGAGGTCTTCGAGCAGGGCATGGAGTCGATCCCCAGCGAGAACGTCTGCTACCCCGCGAAGCTCGCGCACGGCCACATCGAACATCTGCTCGACAAGGGCATTCGCACGATCTTCTACCCGTGCGTGCCGCTGGAGGCGCGTGAGATCAAGGGCGCCGACAACCACTTCAACTGCCCGGTGGTCGCGTTCTACCCGCAGGTGCTCGAGCGGAACCTGCCGAGGCTGCAGGACCCCGAGGTGCGGTTCATGGCGCCGATGCTGAACCTCGACAACCCCGAGAAGCTCACCAAGCGGCTGGTCGAGGTCTTCGCCGACTGGAACGTGACGCTCGACGAGGTCACCAGGGCTGTACAGGCGGGGTTCGAGGAGGACGCCAAGGTCAAGGCCGACGTCCGCGCCGAAGGGCAGCGGGCGCTGGCGTACATCGCCGAGCACAACATCAAGGGCATCGTGCTCGCGGGGCGGCCGTACCACGTCGACCCCGAGGTCCACCACGGCATCCCGAGCCTCATCACGGGCCTCGGCATGGCGGTGCTGACTGAGGACTCGATCATCGAGGAGGGCGAGTCCGTACTCGAGCGGCCGATCCGCGTCCGTGACCAGTGGGCGTACCACACCCGCTTGTACGAGAGCGCCGCCATCGTGTCGCGGCAGCCTGACCTCCACCTCGTACAGCTCAACTCCTTCGGCTGCGGGGTCGACGCGATCACGACCGACCAGGTGGCGGAGATCATCGAGCGGGCCGACGACATGTACACGCTGCTGAAGATCGACGAGGTGTCGAACCTCGGCGCGGCGACGATCCGGCTCCGGTCGATGAAGGCAGCGGCCGGCGAGCGCCGCGGCTCGGCGACGGTGAGCACATTCGGCCCGCTCATGGAGCGTCGGCTGTTCGACGAGGAGGCGCGGGACACGCACACCGTGTACGCGCCGCAGATGGCGCCGATGCACTTCCGGCTGATCATGCCGGTGCTGCGGAAGGTCGGCCTGAACGTGCAGCTGCTCGAAGCGGCCAGCACGGACGACGTCGAGGTCGGCCTCAAGTACGTCAACAACGACGCCTGCTTCCCGGCGATCATGGTCGTCGGCCAGCTGGTCAACAAGATCCGCTCGGGCGAGGCCGATCCCGATCGGACCTCGGTCGCGATCACGCAGACCGGCGGCATGTGCCGCGCGACCAACTATGTGGCGCTGCTGCGTAAGGCGCTGGCCGATGCCGGTTACCCGCAGGTGCCGGTGCTGGCGATCAGCGTGCAGGGACTCGAGTCGAACCCGGGCTTCAAGATCACGCCGGGGCTGATTCACCCGGCCCTGCAGGCGCTCGTACTCGGCGACCTGCTGCAGACCGTGCTGCTGAGGGTTCGCCCGTACGAGGCCGTTCCCGGGAGCGGCAAGGCGTTGTACGAGAAGTGGGACCGCATCTGCCAGGAGGTCCTGCAGTACTCGGGCTACTCGGAGACGCTCGGCCGCAACATCGGCTACACGAGCCTCATCAAGAGGATCGTCGCGGACTTCGACGGGCTGCCGCTGCTCGACATCGGTCGCAAGCCGCGCGTCGGGATCGTCGGCGAGATCCTCGTGAAGTTCCACCCCGACGCCAACAACCACGTGGTCGACGTGGTCGAGTCCGAGGGCTGCGAGGCCGTACTGCCCGGCATCCTGCAGTTCTTCCTCATGCCCCTGTACTCGTCGCAGTTCCAGTACGACACCATGGGCATCGGCAAGACCTCGCACCACGTCAAGAAGTTCGCGACGTGGATTATCGAGAAGTACCAGGCGCCGGTGGTCGCGGCGCTGAGGAAGACCGGCAAGTTCGACGTGCCGCCCACGATGAAGGACCTGGCGGCGAAGGCCGACGGGGTGATCTCGATCGGTACGCGTGCGGGCGAGGGCTGGCTGCTCACCGCCGAGATGGTCGAGCTCATCGAGATGGGCGCCCCCAACATCATCTGCGCCCAGCCGTTCGCCTGCCTGCCGAACCACGTGGTCGGCAAGGGCATGTTCGCCGAGCTCCGCCGGAGGCATCCGGACGCCAACATCGTCTCGATCGACTACGACCCGGGCGCGAGCGAGACAAACCAGCTCAACCGCATCAAGCTCATGGTCGCCACGGCCCACAAGCGCCACAACGCCGAGGCGGAGGGCGCGTACGTGCTCGACGCGGACGATGCCAGCGCCCCGCTCTCGCCGGTCGACGTCTGGGATCACGCCTCCCGCTGACCGCGTCGCCGGTTCGCTCGCACAACCTTTCGTACGCCCGCACACATATGCGCACAACCTTTCGTACGCCCGCACAACCCCTGTGACGCCATTTCGCGATCGAAGGGTTGTGCGCGCGGCCAGGTGGCGACGCAAGGGCTGTGCGCATGCCGGATGAGCGATGGGAAGGTTGTTGCGTGTGGCAGGAGCGCGTCAGGCCCGCCCTTCACCCGCACAGCCTTTCGTACGCTCGCACAACCCCTGTGACGCCATTTCGCGATCGAAGGGTTGTGCGCGTGGCAGGGTGGCGACGCAAGGGCTGTGCGCGCGGCCAGGTGGCGGCGCAAGGGTTGTGCGCGCGGGTGCTTGTGCCCGGTTCCCGGACCTTTCCTCTACGTCAGTCCTCTGAGGCTGCCGGGACCAGGGGCTTCGCCACCGGGACGACGAGCATCGCGATCATCGAGAGGGCGCCCACGACGATCAGCGCGCGCAGCACGCCGAAGTGGTCGCCGAGGAGGCCGAGGAGGGGCGGACCGGCGAGGAACGCGGTGTACCCGATCGTCGTCACGACCGAGAGCCGAAGCGGCGCCCGGGCCGGGTCGTCCGCAGCCGCCGACATGCCGACCGGGAAGCCGAGGCTGGCGCCGACGCCCCAGATCGCCACACCGATGAACGCCAGCCACGTCGGCCCGAACACGACCAGCAGGCAGCCCACGACGGCCATGGCGAACAGGATGCGGAGAACGACCACGCGTCCGTACCTGTCGAGCAGCCCCGTCCCGAGGATCCGGCCCGCGGTCATGAAGATCAGGAACACGGCGAACGCGACGACGCCCATGGCGTTGGACAGGTGGTGGCCGTCGACGAAGGCCACAGCCATCCAGTCGTTGGCGGTGCCCTCCGCGAACGCCGCGGCGAGGACGATGGTGCCGACGAGGAGGGTACGGGGTTCGGTCCAGGCCGACCGCTGACCCTTGAGGCTCGCGTCGTGAGCCTCCTGGTCCACCCCTTCGTCGAGCGTCGGCAGGAACTGCCCGGTGCCCCAGAGCACGGCGGCGAACCCGATCA
>JAYUEA010000115.1:0-2281 GCA_043739465.1 Propionibacteriaceae bacterium | reverse complement strand
GACGACGATGTAGAGCCGGTCGTTGTCCTCGAGCTTGCGCAGCGTCTTGGCGAAGCCGTACTGCTCGAAGATGTCCGACACGTTGCTCGAGAACTGCGACACGTAGTCGATGAGCCCGTCGGCGAGGTTGTCCGGGTCGCCGAGCAGCGACGTCAACGTGTGGCGGGAGCGGTTCCAGAAGTGGATCCCGTAGTCCTTCTTCAGCCGGGCGGCCAGGACCTGCTCGTTGACGGTCGCGGAGATCAGCGGCCGGATCGCGTCACGGTGAGGGTCCAGCACGCACTCCATGCGTCGCAGGATCGTGAAGGGGAGCACGACCGACCCGTACTGCGCCGGCTTGTAGACACCCCGCAGCTGATCCGCGATCCCCCACACGAAGTTGCCCAGCTGCGTCATGGCCCGCCTTCAGTCGTCGTCGCGCGAACCCCGGAACGACGACGGGGGCGCGAACTCAGACTAGGGCGCTCGATGCGTTCCCGCGGGGAGCCTGTCGGGTGAGGCAGGCATCTTCCGTTGCTGCCCCATCCCCGGTTCCGTTGCTGCCCCACCCCGGCGTCGATCACGCCGCCGGGGCGCACGCCGTTCGCGCAATGTCGGGGGCTCGGGGTTGTCCGCGACTGGTGCTGCGGATGTCGCTCCGCGGCGCCTCGCTCGTGCGGTCCAGGGCGTTCCGGACTGCCTGCTTGTCGTAGTTGCACTGTTCGCACATGCCTTGGCCGTTGCCGATGCTGGTAGTTCCGCCGTTGGTCCACGCCGTGATGTGGTCGATGTGTCGGATCGGCGCGTCGCACCACGGGGTGGTGCAGGTGTCGTCGCGGATTCGGATCAGCTCGGCGAGCCCGTCGGGGAAGCAGCGGGAGCGGGACTCGGTCGCGACCAGCCCGGTCGGCGCCTCGTACAACCGCTTCACCCACGACGCCAGCTCGGGTGCGGCCGTCACCAGGCGGCGGGCCAGGGCGGCCGGCAGGGGACCGTGCCCGACGATCCGTGCCGGCGCGCAGTCGGTCGCGAAGAGGGTGCTGTCGGTCATGACGAGGTGCAGCCCGACCGGGACGGCATCGGCTCTGGCTTGTCCGGTGATCCGGGTGACCAGGGTGTCGGCCATCAGCTGACCGACACCTCGGCCGTCGCCGATTGCGACCCCGGATGTCGCGGCCGCCTTGAGCGCGGCGTAGCACGCGACGCCTTGGGCGACAGGGAGCAGCGCGGTCAACCAGGTCATACAGTCCGGCGCCGGCCGCAAGGACACGTACCGGTCGCTCTCGGCCTTCGCTGCCCGGCGGACCGCGGACACCGGGTCCAGCTCGTACCCCGCCCTCCGTGCCCGTGCGGCCAGCTTCCGGCTGCCCACACCCTCCAAGGAATTGAGGTCGCCGCAGACCTGCCGGTCGATCCTCTGCCGGTCGGGCAGGCTCAGGCACGCAGTCTCGGACACCAGCAGCCTGGCCCGGTAGGGAGAGAGCACACCGGCGGTCAGCGCCGCGAACGTGTGCGGCATCTCCTTCACCAGGGCTTTGGCGACTCCGACGAGGATCTGCGCGTTCCGCGGTGATTCCCGCAACGCCGACGCCACCCGACCCGTCACACCACGGCGATGGTCGCCCGGGACCTCAGCGAGGTCGTCAGCGGCCCGCTGGGACGCGTCCGCGGCACAGATCAGTCGGGCCTGGACCGCGCTGATCGTGTTGGTCAGGTCCGCCAACCCCCGCAGGGCCTGGAAGATCTCACGATCCGTCGCGTCCAGATCGAGCGCCAGCAGCCGCGCGCGCAGGTCGGCGACCTCGTCGGGGAGTGCCCCCGGGGGCTGCTGAACGACCTGTCCTGCTTCCATGAACATCACTGTAAACGGACACTCTGACATTTTTTGTCGTCATGCCCCGGGTTGTCTGGAGGGGACCCTTCGAGACGTTGCCGGGCTTCGCCGGGCAGCTTCTGCGGGATCCGGTGGTGGACGTTGCCGGGCTTCGTCGGGCAGCTCAGCTGACGCGTTCCTGGACGGCGATCCGGGCGACGGCGTCCGGGTCGCCGCCCACGACGATCACCGCTGAGCCGCCGCCGAGAAGCGGGCCGACGTAGCCGGCGAGCAACGTGGCTAGCGGCGTCGTCGGACGTGCGAGCACGCGCTCGGTCACGGGCGTCACCGCAGCGAGGTCGGCATGGCTGAGCACGGCCGCCTCATCGCGCCACGCCGGTGCCGACTCCGCCACGGCTTCCTCGCCGTGGGCATCGGGCTGGCTGCGGACGTCGATCGAGAAGTCGATCACGCCCGGCAGCAGGGGTG
>JAYUEA010000114.1:0-2287 GCA_043739465.1 Propionibacteriaceae bacterium | reverse complement strand
CCGACCACCTGCTGCGTCGCACGGTGTGGATCGTGGGCGGTGACGGCTGGGCGTACGACATCGGCTCGGGCGGCGTCGACCACGTGCTCGCGTCGGGGCGTGACGTGAACATCCTCGTCTTGGACACCGAGGTCTACTCGAACACCGGTGGCCAGGCCTCGAAGTCGACCCCGCTGGGTGCGGTGGCGAAGTTCGCCGCGGCCGGCAAGGTGACGAACAAGAAGGACATGGCCCTGCAGGCGATCGCGTACGGGAACGTGTACGTAGCCCGCATTGCGTTCGGCGCCGACCCGCAGCAGACGCTGAAGGCGTTCCGCGAGGCGGAGGCCTACCACGGCCCCTCGCTGATCATCGCGTACAGCCATTGTGTCGCTCATGGCTACGACCTGCGGCAGGGCCTGGAGCAGCAGTACAGGGCGGTGAACTCGGGTCACTGGCCGCTGGTCAGGTACAACCCGATGGTCAAGGAGAAGGGCGGAAATCCCTTCCTCCTGGACTCACCTCGACCCCGCCTGCAGCTCAAGGACTACGTGTACCGAGAATTGAGGTACAAGATGCTTGCTGACGCGGACCCGGACGAGGCCGCACGGATGCTGGAGCTGGCGCAGCAGACCGTGAACCAGCGGTGGAGTACGTACGAGGAAATGGCTACCCGTAGCGCCTCCGACTTCCTGTCGGACGCGCGTGCACGGCACGAGTGAGGACCTGAGAATGAGCTTGGAGACCAAGTACCTGGGGTTGAAGCTCCGCAACCCGGTCGTGGCGTCCGCCGGACCGCTGCAGCAGACCGTCGACGGCGTCAAGGCCCTCGGCGATGCCGGCGTCGGCGCGATCGTCATGTACTCCCTGATGGAGGAGCAGATCCGCGCCGAGCAGGCGCGGCAGGTGTCGGTCACCGAGAGCCACGAGGAGGCGTACGCGGAGGCCCTGTCGTACTTCCCGAGCGTGCCGATCCGGGCGCCGGGCGCCGACGCGGTGTCGACTGCGTACCTGCGGCTTCTGGAGCAGGCCGCGAAGGCGGTCGACGTGCCGGTCATCGGCAGCCTCAACGGCGCGACCATGGGCGGCTGGATCTCGTTCGCGAAGCGCATGCAGGACGCCGGCGCGTCCGCGCTCGAGCTGAACATCTACTACGTGCCCGGCGACCTCCGGATCCCGAGCGAAGAGGTCGAGAACCTGCACCTCGAGGTGCTGGTCGGCGTGAAGGATGCCGTCTCGATCCCGGTCGCGGTCAAGCTGGCACCGTACTTCTCGTCGTTCGGCGAGATGGCCGCGCAGCTCGACCGGCACGGCGCCGACGGCCTCGTGCTGTTCAACCGGTTCTTCCAGCCAGACGTCGACGTCGAGTCGCTGCAGCTGGAGCCGAGCGTCGAGCTGTCGACGCCGTTCGCCGGGCGCCTGCCGCGTACGTGGATCTCTGCACTGTACGGACGCGTGCGGGCCTCTCTAGCCGGCACCTCGGGTGTCGAGACCAGCGACGACGTCATCAAGTACCTGCTGGCGGGCGCCGACGTGGTCATGACGACGTCGTCGCTGCTCAAGCACGGTCCGGCGCACGCCCAGAACCTCATCGGCGGCCTCGAGCAGTGGATGCTGCGCAAGGGCTTCAGCTCGCTCGACGACTTCCGCGGCCTGCTCGCGGTCCCGACGGACGTCGACGCCAGCGCCTACGAGCGCCAGGGCTACGTGGCAGCCCTTGCGCGCGCGAGAAGCACCTACAAGGACTACGCCCTCAAGAGCTGAGTCCTCCGACCGCACACGGGTTCACCGCCGGCACAAGCAGTTGCTGCTGGTGGGGTTCGACGGCTGCTCGCCCGAGCCGCCCAACGCCGCTGCGGTTCGCCATGTTAAGTAGGCGAGTCGTCACATCACATGGTCAATTGGCCGTGAGAACATCCGAATCGCCTGCTTAACATGGTGAACCGGCCGGCCGACCATCCGGCGCATAGGGTCCCGAAGACCTACTGCCCTCTGCGGCCGTCGATGGCTTCGCGCAGGAGATCCGCGTGGCCGTTGTGGCGGGCGTACTCCTCGATCATGTGGACCAGTACCTCGCGGAGCTCCATGTCGGGCTCCTTGGCGGCGCGGGTGTCGAGGTCGTGAGCAGCGATGAAGTCGTCCGAGAGCCGGCACTGCTCGTGCCAGGCGCTGAACGCCTCCCGTACGAGAGCATCGCTCGGCTCCGGCAGCGTGAACTCCTCGCTGGGCACCTCGTTCGTGCGGAACGGCCGCTCACCCGCGATGTCCTGCATGGCGATCTGGAACCACCCGTACTCGACCGTCGCCA
>JAYUEA010000113.1:0-6911 GCA_043739465.1 Propionibacteriaceae bacterium | reverse complement strand
TCTACGGGGCTATCAAGCCGGGATACACAGAGGCGGGCGCCAACACCTTCGTTGTCGTTGGCATCGTCGGAGGCGTGCTCAACGTGATCGGCGTGCTGATGCTCGGCACGGTCATCGTCCCGGCCCTGTCACGGCTGGTCGGCGTCATCCCGGCCCGGCTCGGTGGCGTACCCGGTCAGCTCGCCGTCGAGAACAGCCGCCGCAATCCCTCTCGCGCAACGGCCACGGCCAGCGCGTTGCTCATCGGCGTGACGCTCATCACGATGGCGACCGTCGGCGCTGCGACCGGCAGTGCCACGGAGGAACGGGCGATGGACCGGCGGTTCCCCTCCGACCTCACTGTCCAGTCTCCTGAAGGTCTCTCCGACGCCACGATCGACCGGATCAGGAAGGTCTCGGTGGTGGCCGGTGCCGAGAAGGTCGTGCAGACCCTGGTGACCGTTGGTGGGCTCGACGGGGTCATCGTCCTCGGCATGGACCCGAAGGTGCGTGACGTGCTCCGGTTCCCCGCGTACATCGAGGGGCTGGCCGACGACACGATCATCGTGCCCAAGGAGCTGAAGATCGCCGCCGGGACGAACCTCACAGTGGTCGGCGACAAGGGAAGTGTCACGCTGCGGGTATTGGTGCTCCCGGTCTCGCCCGAGGTCCCGGTGATGACCATGACGAACGCTCAGAAGGTCGGCAGCCAGATACAGGCCCAGGCGTGGTTGAAGCTCAGCGACACGAGTAACCCCGACTCGAAGATCGAGGCGATCACCAACGAGCTCCAGGATGTCCAGGGGGTTCAGGTGACCGGCGGGATCGTTCAGCGCCAGGGGATCCAGCAGATCCTCAACATCGTGCTCGCGGTGGTGATCGGCCTGCTCGCCGCATCCGTGCTGGTGGCCATCGTGGGCATCTCGAACACGCTGGGTCTGTCGGTCCTGGAACGGACGCGTGAGTCCGCGCTGCTGCGCGCGCTCGGGCTCACCCGGGGGCAGCTGAGGGGCATGTTCGGGATCGAGGCGATGGTGCTGGCTGGCGTCGGCGTACTGCTCGGGATCACGCTGGGCATCGGGTACGGGATCGCGGGCAGCCTCGCGCTCCTCAACCAGCAGGTGTCGATGGTCGTGGTATCGGTACCGTGGCTGATGCTCCTAGGCATCCTCGCCTTCGGGCTCGACGCCGGCTGGCTGGCGTCCGTAATCCCCTCGGTGACGGCAGGCAAGGTCCAGCCGGCAGCAGCCCTCGCCGCGGAGTGACTGAGGAGAGACTCTGCGCAGCTGAGGAAGAGAGTCTGCGCAGCTGAGGAGAGACCCTGTTCCGCTGAGGAGAGACTCTGGGTCGCCTAGGTTCTCTCCTGAGTGCCATGAGTTCTCTCCTCAGTGACGCAGAGTCTCTCCTCAACGCGGAGGGGGATGTGCCGCGATCCTCGAGACGGCGGACCTCGAGTCTGTCATCGTGGAGACATGGTTGCGATGACGCTGACGTTCCTCGGTGCTGCGGGCACCGTCACGGGTTCCAAGTACCTGGTCGACATCGGGGATCGGCGGATCCTCGTCGATGCGGGGATGTTCCAGGGCGAGAAGGAATGGCGCGAGATGAACTGGGCCGACTTCCCAGTGCCGCCCAGCTCCATCGATGACGTGATCCTGACGCATGCCCACGCCGACCACTGCGCGTACCTCCCTGCCCTTGTCAGGGATGGTTTCTCGGGGCCGGTCTGGTGCACGGAAGGGACGAGCAGGCTCGCCGCGATCGTGCTGATGGACGCTGGGCACCTGCAGGAGCGCGAGGCGCAGAACGCCGCCGAAGGCGGGTACTCGAAGCACAACCCGCCGCTGCCCCTGTACACGGTGGCCGACGTCGAGAAGACCATCCCGTTGTTCAAGCTGGCGGCGTTCGACACCGACCTCGACCTGGGTGACGGCATCGCGATCCGCTTCACCCGCGCCGGGCACATCCTCGGCTCGTCGTCGGTCACGCTGTCGACTCCGGAAGAGTCCGTCCTGTTCTCCGGCGACCTCGGCCGCATCGACCACCCCGTACTGCGGCCTCGAGGCACCCCGCCGGGCTCCCCGTTCGTGCTCATCGAGTCGACGTACGGCGACCGCGAGCATCCCGATCCTGCCGGCAAGCCCCATGAGGCGATGGCCGATGCGATCCGCCGCACGGTAGCCCGTGGCGGCTCCGTGCTTCTCCCCGCGTTCGCCGTGGACCGTACGGAACTCGTGCTCAAGGCGCTCACCGAGCTGCGCGCAACCGGCCGGATCCCCGCCGACGTGCCCATCTACGTCAACAGCCCCATGGCGGTCGCGGCGCTGGCCGTGTACCGGGACGCCGAGACCAGCGGCGAACTGCGTGACGACATCCGGCCCGAGGACTTCTTCAACCTCTCCAACCTCCACGAGGTCACCGACGTCGAGGAGTCCAAGCAGCTCAACAACCCCACCCAGCCGTCGATCATCATCAGCTCGTCGGGCATGGCGACGGGCGGTCGCGTGCTGCACCACCTCGAGGCGCTGCTTCCCGGACAGCGGAACTGCGTGATCTTCACCGGCTACCAGGGCGTGGGGACCCGCGGACGAACCCTGCTCGACGGCGCCACGGAGATGAAGTTCAGGGGACGGTACGTGCCCGTCAAGGCCGAGGTCATGGCCGACGGCGAGTTCTCGGTGCACGCCGACGGGTCCGACCTGGTCGACTGGCTGCGCGACCTGTCGCCGAAACCCGAGACCGTGTTCGTCACCCACGGCGAGCAGGGGTCGAGCGACGCGCTGGCCGCCCGGATCCGTACAGAGCTGGGCTTCACCGTCGTCGTGCCGCGGTACGGCGAGCGGGTGTCGTTGAGCGCGAAGGGTACGTATGCGCCGCTGAGCCCCTTGGCGGGTGCGGTTTCAGAGGCTGCGGCCGTACCGGCTCGACCGCCGGTCGCGAAGCCCACGCCCGTGGTCACGCGACCGTCGCCGGGAGGCGCGCTGCCGGTACGGAAGGTCGCCGACACGCATGCCGATGACATGGAGCAGGTCGCGGTGATCCTCGAGACGGCGATCGGACAGGTGCCGTTCCTGCCCGAGGCGAAGCAGCCCGAGGTGTCGGAGCTCCTGCGCGGGGTGCTCGACATCGTGCGAGGTGCGTCGCCCGATCTGGGGCAGGTGCGGGAGGGCGTCAACCTCGCGCTGTACGCGGCTGCCGGCGCCGTCGAGACCCCCGGCGGCCAGTCGATCGTCGCCCTGCTCGCGCACGTACCGAAGATCCTCGGCTGACCCTTCGACACGGGCGGCTTAGCGGCCCTGCTCAGGGGTCGGTGTGGTTCGCGCCCTGCCCAGGGATCGGCGGTTCAGGCGGGGAGGCCCGTGGGCAGGCCGTCGAGGCTGACGCGGTTCTTCTCCTGCTGGTAGGCGTGGAGCCCGTCCGGGCCCCTCTTGGTGGCCCAGCTGTCCATGAGCTCCCGGTCGCCGGCGAACTCCATGAACGGGACGCCGAAGCCGCAGGACGTCTGTACGAGGTCGATGTCGAGCACGAAGATGTTCCGCGCTCCCTGCATCGGGGGGAACAGCGAGAGCAGATCGTCCCACTCGGTGTCGTCTGCGTGGACGGCGCGCGCTGTCCCGTACATGCGCAGGATCAGCGGCTCCCGCTCGAACGAGCAGAGCATGACCGTCATGCGCGGCGTGTCGAGCAGGTGTGCGGCGGTCTCGTTGCCGCTTCCGGTGCCGTTGAGCCAGGTCAGGCGCGTGTCGGAGACGATGCGCAGCGAGTCGAGCCCTTTGGGCGAGATGTTGACGCGTCCGTCGCGCGCGGCCGTGCCCACGAAGAACACGTGAGAAGCCTCGATGAACGCCCGGTGCCGTTCGGTCAGGCCCTCGAACTGCTGGCCCATGTGCGTCTCCCGTCGCTCGTGCGGCTCACTCTACGTTCGACATCGCACCCCAAGCCGCAACGCCGCAACGTCGCACCCCTTGTCCGACGTCGCACCCCGTCGACGGGGTGCGACGTCATGCTGGGGGCGCGACGTCCACATTTGGGGTGCGACGTCCACAACCTGGGGTGCGACGTCCACACCTGGGTGCGATCAGGCCTGGCTCTGCTCCCGTACCGTCTTCAGGTCCTCGGCCAAGCGCCAGATCGGCCACGGGCGGAGGGCTCGTTCGATGACTGCGGCGGTTGCGGCGGCCCAGGCCTGCGGGTGGCAGGCAGCGGGGTACGGAAGCGGGGTCGGGGTCTCGTCGGCCCCGTAGCCGGCGTACAGCTCGGGCAGCCGATAGCCGTACGCGGTCGCGGCGCGCAGCAGCTCGGAGGCCAGCAGTCGGGCCTCGGCCGTGAACCCGTCACGCAGCATGCCCAGCAGGATGACGCCGTTGTCGTGGGCCCAGATACTGCCGACGTGGTAGCCCAGCGGCCAGTAGCCGCCGTTGTCGGTCGACAGCGTGCGGATGCCGAAGCCGGAGCGCATCGTCGGGTGCATCAGTCGAGCCACGACGGTACGCGACTCAGACTCGGACAGGATCCCCGTGCCGAGCAGGTGGCCCATGTTCGATGCGACACCCGTGACCGGCCGCTTCGAGGCGTCGAGAGCGAGTGCGGGGTAGATCCCGACGTCGTCGTACACCCAGAAGGTCGCGCGGAACCTGTCCGCCAGCGCGGCGGCCCAGTCACGCCAGGCCTGGGCACCGTCGGTGTCCCCCACCTTGTCCAGCAGGCGGGAGCCGGTAAGAGCCGCCTCGTGCGCGTACCCCTGCACCTCGCACAGGGCGATCGGCGACTCAGCCAGCCCGCCGTCGGCCCAGCGCACGGAGTCGCCGGAGTCTTTCCAGCCCTGGTTGGACAGGCCGTCGCCGGTGTCGTGGTACTCGATGAAGCCGTCGCCGTCCGCGTCGGCGTGGTCGCGCAGCCAGCCGAGCGCCGCGCGCAGGTTCGGCAGCAGACCCGACAGTTCGTCATCGGCGAGTCCGGCTTCGACGAGGTCGCCGAGCAGCGTGATCCACAGGCAGGTGGCGTCGATCGTGCCGTAGTAGACCGGCGGCAGGACGATCTCGCCGCCGTTCGGCGTGTGGCCGGTCGTCCCGTACAGGCGGAGCGGCTCACCGCGCACCTCGTGCGGGATCTTGCCGGGCTGCTCGGCGGTGGCGGGGTCGACCTTGGTGCCCTGCAGCGACGCGAGTGCCTTGAGCGTGCTCAGCGCGACCTCGGGCGCCCACGACAGCGACAGCCGCGCCGACAGCAGCGAGTCCCGGCCGAACAGCGTGAGGAACCAGGGGGCGCCGGCTGCGTAGAACGTGTGGTCGATGTCGTCGCGGTGGGTCATGCGCAGGGCGGCGAGGTCGCGCCGCGCGGTCTGTACGAGCAGGTCCAGCGGCTCCGTACCACCCATCTCCGGCTGGGAACCAGGGCTGTGTACGAACTGGAATTCGGGGTCGGCCGCGAGCAGCTGCCACTCCACGGTGGCTGTGCCGTGGGCCTCGACCGGGACCCGCCACAGCGCGTACACGGCACCCTGACGGTCGATGACCTGAGCTCCGGGGGCCGTGACTGTGGCGTGGCCGGCGTGGCCGAAGGTCCACGTGTACGAGCCGTCGCCGGTCGGACGCGGCATCGGCTGCTCGTTGACGCGCACGCTCGCACGCACGGCTGACATCGGCGTCGCGTCGGGCCGCACGATCAGCAGGAGGGGAACCGTCCGGGCATCGGGGGCGGCGCTCTTCACGACGATGCGCTCACGGAGCCCGTCGGCGGTGAGCGTGCGCTCGCGGGACCAGACGATCGCCGGGTCGGCGCCGAGCTCCGGGGTGCGGCCGACGGTGTCGTACCGCGCGAAACCGCCACCCGGCTCGACCCTGCCGACGGCTTCGATGACCGCCTCGCCGGCGCCGAGTACGACCTCCGACGCGATCCGTACGTCGCAGCAGTACATGCCCTGGATCGCCGAGGGTGTGACCTGGCCGTCGGCCTGGGACCAGCATTGCTGCGGCGCGGCCAGCACGACGCTCAGGTCGTGCAGGAACGGTTGCTCCATCGCTCACCTCCGCTGGCTGGTGACAGCACGGTACCCCGGTTTGCTCGATCCAAAGGGCGTCGTCAACGAATCGCCGTGCCGGGCGGCAAGGGGAGACGCTCGAGCTCGGACCGTGTCGGCAGTACCCGTCGGCGCCGCGCTTCTCGACGACCTCGAGCCCGCGTGCGGCAAGCTCTGTCGCGCCACCGTCGGCCAGGATCCGCAGTTCCTGCGGCGACCCGATGACCAGGCCGACCTTCGGCAGCATGGGCCGCAGGATCGCCGCGAGGTCGTCGGCGGAGATGAGCCGCGAGCGGTGGTTGGCGTCGAGGCTGACGAGGTCGTACGAGCCGGGCCAGCCCGATCGCAACGTTGGACTCGGCACCGGCGACACGGGCGGTCAGGGTGCCGCGGATCGCCAGTGGGCCGGCCGAGCGCAGGGCGACCATCGTCTCGCCGATGGTGACGACGTCGGCACCCTGAGGAGCCCATCGACGAAGTCGACCCGCGTCCCGAAGGGGCTCACGAAGCCTCGGCGATGGCGTCGAGGAACGCCTTGGCGCGCTGGGCGAGGGCGTCGAGGGAGCCGCCACGTACGGCGTCGCCCGTGATCGGTCCGCCGACGCCGAGGGCGACGGCACCGGCGATCAGGTACGCGGAGACCTGGTCGAGCAAGACCCCTCCGACAGGTACGAAGGGGATCGTCGGGAACGGGTCGCGCAGCGCCTTGAGGTAGGCCGGACCGCCTGCGGACGCGGGGAACAGCTTCACCGCGGCGGCACCGGCGGCCATCGCCGCATAGGCCTCCGTGGCCGTGTACGCGCCGGCCAGCACCGCTACCTCGGCCCCCTCGACCGCCTCGGTCACGGCCGGTGTCACGAGGAACTGGGCTCCGGCTTCGACGGCGTCGTGCGCCTGCCGCTTCGTCAGTACG
>JAYUEA010000112.1:0-6935 GCA_043739465.1 Propionibacteriaceae bacterium | reverse complement strand
CCGTGCCGGGCCGGTCGATGGTGAACGTCAGCTCGCCGTCGCCCTGGCCACGTACGAGTCCGACGAGCTCGCGCCACGTCGAGACCCGGGTGCCGTTGAGGGCGACGATCGTGTCGCCGACCTGGACGCCGGCCTGCTTGGCGGGCGGCGCGACGCAGGTGGCGGGGACGGCTTCGAGGCACTGGGTGACGACGGCGACGGTGAGGGTCTGCTGCGTCTGGCCGTACGCCAGGTTGATGCCCAGGAAGATCAGGAACGCCAGCAGGATGTTCATCAGCGGGCCACCGGCCATGACGACCAGCTTCTGCCACGTCTTCTTCTGGTAGAAGAGCCGGTGGGTGGCCACGTCGGTCGCGGTGACCTCGCTCCACTCGGCCTCGCGCGCGTTGTCGGCCATCTGGCCGAGGCGCCCCTTGGGCCTGGACGTGGCGGGTGGGTACATGCCCATGAGCCGTACGTAGCCGCCCAGTGGAAGCAGCTTGATGCCGTACTCGGTCTCGCCCCGCCGGGTCGACCAGAGCGTCTTGCCGAAGCCGACGAAGTACTTGGGCACCCTGACGCCGAAGATCTTCGCGGGCACCAGGTGCCCCACCTCGTGCAGCGCGATCGACGCCATGATCAGGGCGAAGAAGCCCACTCCGGCGACGATGGCCCAGACGACGGTCACGCGCGCTCCTCCTCGGTCAGGGCTTCGGCGCGTCGCCGGCCCCACATGTCGGCGGCGAGGACGGTGTCGACGGTGAGGTCCGCGTCGCCGATCCAGGCTGCTCCCGCACTCGATGGTAGGTCAGCCGCGGTAGCCAGGTGCTCACCCAAGACCGTCCGTACGATCTCGGTGATGGCCAGGAACGAGATCCTGCCGTCGCAGAACGCGTCGACAGCGGCCTCGTTGGCGGCGTTGTACACGGCCGGGGCGGTGCCCGCGGCGCGCCCTGCCGCACGAGCCAGCTCGACGGCCGGGAAGGTCTCGTTGTCGAGCGGCTCGAACGTCCACGAGGTCGGATCGGTCCACGAGTTCGGCGCGGTGACGTCGGGAAGCCGGTCCGGCCAGGCGAGCGCCAGGCCGATCGGCAGCCGCATGTCCGGCGGTGAGCACTGGGCGATCGTGGAGCCGTCCACGTACTCGACCATCGAGTGCACCACCGACTGCGGGTGGACGACGACGGTGATGTCGTCGATCGCCACGTCGTAGAGCAGGTGGGCCTCGAGAAGCTCCAGACCCTTGTTGACCAGCGTCGCGGAGTTGATCGTGATGACGCGCCCCATGGCCCAGTTCGGGTGGGCCAGCGCCTGGGCGACGGTGACCTCGGTGAGCTGGTCGGCGGTACGGCCGCGGAAGGGCCCGCCGGAGGCGGTGAGGATGAGGCGGCGGACCTCGTCGGCGCGGCCGGCGCGCAACGCCTGGGCGAACGCCGAGTGCTCGGAGTCGACGGCGACCATCTGTCCGGGCGCAGCGGCCGTAGTCACCAGGCGGCCGCCGATCACCAGCGACTCCTTGTTGGCGAGGGCGAGCGTCGTACCGGCCGCGAGCGCGGCGAGCGTCGGCCGCAGCCCTGCGGCCCCCGTGATCGCGTTGAGCACCACGTCGCAGCGGGCCTCGGCGAGGACGGTCGAGGCCTGGGGACCGACGAAGAGCTCCGGCGAGTCCGTACCGAGCTCTTCCTTCAGCGCGTCCGCGGCTGCGTCGTTCGGCAGAGCCACGAGGGCCGGTGAGAACCGGCGCACCTGGTCGGCGAGGACGTCGATCCTCGAGCCGCCCGCGGACAGCGCGGTGACCCGGAACCGGTCGGGATACCGGGACACGACATCCAGCGTCTGGGTCCCGATGGACCCTGTGGAACCGAGGAGGACGACGTCGCGCACGTCTGCCAACGCTACCGGCGCGCGGCGGCGAGCGTAGCCAGCGCCTTGGGGATCGCCACGCCCCTGGTGAGGTCAAGGATGTCGGCGGCGACAAGACCGTCGCGCAGCTGCGCCGTAAGGTCGGCGACTGTGCGCTCCAACTGCGACGGATCGACATCCACCATGCGCCCTGTAGCTCCTCATGAGACGGGTCGGTGCGACGCACCGCGTACGTGGGACCACGTTACCGGCTGGGCCGCTGGTCGACACGCCTGGTGAGGACACTCACACGGCGTTGGTGTTCGTCGGCCCCCGGCTGCGCCACAGTTGGTCCCATGACAGCGCACACCGTCGGCACCGTCGAGGTCGAGTCACTCGAGCAGTTCGACCAGATGCGCTCCCGGAGCCGGTCGATGGCCGGCTGGTTCGTGCAGGATCTCGACCTCACCGAGCGCTCCGAACAGCTGCTGAGCGCCGATCCGCACGGCGCGGTGTTCCTCGGGTGCACGATGGCGCCCGAGGTCGAGGACCGCCTGCGTGGGCGGGGCGCGGTCATGTTCCCGGCACTGCCGGGGCTGCCGTTCGACCCCTACCGGGCCCGCCTGTACACGGCGAGCGAGCTGTACGGGGATGTCGCCGGGAGTGGCTCGTACCAGGACTCCGTCGACGCCAGGAGCAACGCCTGGCGGCTCGCGCAGGAGACACCGCCCGGCATCGGGGCGACCCTTGCGATGAGCCTGCACGACCAGGCCGTCGCCGACGCGCTGAACGATGCGTTGGTTGACCACCCCGCCGGACACGTCGTGGGCGTCATGGGCGGGCACCGGGTCGAACGAGGAAGCGAGGGGTACGAGGCCGCGGCGAGGCTCGGACTCGCTCTGACGCGTGCCGGTCGGACGGTGCTCACGGGCGGTGGACCCGGCGCCATGGAGGCGGTGAACCTGGGGGCGCGGTTGGCGTCGGAGCCTGAGGCGTTGCCGGGTGTTCTGGCGTCCCTGGCAGCGGTCCCCTCGTTCCGGCCGAGCGTGGACGCCTGGGCATCGGTGGCGTTGGAGGTGTGCGCGCGGTTCCCCTCGGGCGGCGGGTACGGCATCCCGACCTGGTTCTACGGCCACGAGCCGCCCAACGTGTTCGCGTCGGCCATCGCGAAGTACTTCTCGAACGCTCTGCGCGAGGACACGCTGCTGAGGCTGTGCGGCGGTGGCGTGCTGTACCTACCGGGCGCGGCAGGCACGGTGCAGGAGATCTTCCAGGCGGCGACGCCGGCGTACTACGCACCAGAGGGATCCCCGATTGCGCCGCTGGTGCTCGTCGACACGGCGTACTGGACGACGACCCTTCCCGCATGGCCGTTGCTCGAGGCACTGGCGGCGGGTCGTGGGATGGCCGCCGCGGTGACGTGCGTGGACTCGTGGCCCGAGGCGCTCAGAGCCCTGGGAATCCTGCAGCCCTAGCCCGGAGGCGAAGTCCTAGGCGGTCCTAGGCGCTGGCTGCCCGCGCCCACGGGACGGAGGACGGATCGGCGACAACCGGCTCGAGGGCTCGGTGCGCGGCTCCGACGAGCAGCAGGTTCGCGCCCAGCTGGGAGCTGACGATGTCGACGCCCTCCATCGCCGGCGCAAGGGATCGTGGCGCTATCGCTTCCCGGAGACCGTCGGGGTCGTACGCGAGAAGCGAAGCCAAGAAGCCGCCCAGCACGATCCGCTCGGGGTTCAGCACGTTGATGACGGTGCCGAGCGCTGTCGCGAGGTGAGTCTGGTGGCGCCGTACGGCGGAGGCAACCGGCTCAGAGCGGTCGGCGAGCAGTGCCGCCTCGAATGCCTCGGGGTCCATGTGGTCGGAGCCGAGGAGCGTCAGGAGCTCCTCGCGGGTGACCTCGGCTTCAAGGGTGCCGCGGATGCCGACGGTGTCCTGCGTCGCCGAGCCGCTGACAGGGGTGTGGCCCCATTCCCCTGCGTAGCCATGGGCCCCGCCAAGGAGCTGGCCGTCGGCGATGATGGCGCCGCCGATGCCGGAGGCGCCACCGTTGAGGTAGACGAAGTGCGACACGCCGCGGCCCGCGCCGAAGTCGCGCTCCGCGAGCGCGCCGAGCTGCGCGTCGTTGGCGACGTGGACCTCAAGGCCGGTCGCCTCGGCCAGCGCGCTGCCGAGCGGCTCGTCCTGCCACTCGAGGTGCGGGGCGTTGCGCACGAGGCCGTCGGCCGTACGGACGAGGCCCGGAACAGCGACGCCGATGCCGCAGATGCGATATCCCGACTCCTCGGCGCCCATCGCGCCCATGACGGTCACGCCGAGCTGGACCACGTCACGCATCGACGGAATCCGCTTGAACTCGTGCCGAACCTTGCGGCGCACGCGTGCGTCGAGCCCCACGATGGCCACCGTGAGCGCGTCGACCTCGGGGTGGAGCGCGAAGGCGGCGACCGACGAGTCGAGGGCCACCCCGTGGCTCGGCCTGCCCACCTTCCCATCGGAGATGGGCTCGTTCTCGTTCGCCAAACCTAGATCCACAAGGTCAGACACCAGGCTGGCCACCGTCGAGCGGTTCCTGCCGGTGAGTCGACCAAGCTCTGTACGAGAGGTGGCGCCCCCCACCATGAGAGCCCTCAGAACGGCCGTAAGGTTGTCCCTGCGGACATCTTCGCTGGTCCCGGTACGCATTCGGTGCTCCTCCCCCGGTCCGGGCAAGGCTAGTGCACGCGGATCGCCGTCGAGACGTTCATTGAGCGTGGCCGCCAACAAACCGCCTACAACCGCACGCGGGGCCCCCGGCGGGGTCGACGTGAGATCTCGGGCATACGCCACAGAACTCCCGTGAGGCCCTCGTGACACGGGCGTTACCTGGCGGAAACCTTCTCTGGGTACGGTCGCGCTGTGACTATCAAGGTGGCTTTGCGGCACGAGACCACGTACTCGTTCGCGTCTCCGGTGGTCCTCCACCCCCACACGATCCGGCTGCGGCCGATCCGCACTCGCGCACGCCGATCTCCGCGTACTCGCTCACGGTGACGCCTGCGGTCCACTTCCTGGGTGGGGCACGCGCCTGCACGACCGGTTCCTGCTGCCGGCCTTCGCCGCCGCCGACCTGCGAGAGACCGGCGGCACGATCGACCTCTCGGCGCACCCCGCAGCAGGCGCGCTCCTCGGCGTCCACCCCACGGACTTCCCGTACACGCTCGACCTGAGGCGCTACCTGCCCGGACTCCTGCCCAGCCGGGAGGCGGGCGACGGCGACGCGTCGCGAGAATGACGCCGGACGTCGACGGAGTTCGGTTGCTGGAGCCCTACAGTGCCAGGGTGCAGGACGCCCCGACCTACGACGAGCTCGCGCGGCTGGACGCGACTCCGGATGGTCGGGCACTGCGCGCGAGCATCGATGCGCTGGGCCACACCGGCCTGCTGACGCGGCGCCGGGACGTGCGGCGGATGGTGCTCGACGACGGCGTCACGTACGGCGCACCTGACGGCTCGCAGGTCCCCTGGCAGGTCGATCCGCTCCCCATCCTCATCGACGCCGCCGAGTGGCAGAGCCTCGAAGCTGGCCTCACGCAACGCGCCCGCCTGCTCGATGCGCTCCTCACCGATCTGCTCACCGAGCGGCGAACCCTGCGCGAGCGCCTGCTGCCCGCCGAGCTCGTCGTCGGCCACCCAGGCTTCCTGGTCCCCGCCGCGCGGGTCCTGCTGCCTGGGAGCAGGCAGCTGCCCATGGTCTCCGCAGACCTCGCGCGCACCGCCGACGGCTCATGGGCCGTCATCAGCGACCGGACCCAGTCGCCGTCAGGGGCCGGGTACGCGATGGCGACCCGAAGGATCGTGTCCCGCGCGCTCGACCACATCTACCGCGCGCTCCCGCTGCGTCGGCTGCGCCCGTTCTTCGACGTGATGCGCCTCGGTCTGCTGCAGTCCGCACCGCCGACCGACGACGTGCCCCAGGTCGTGCTCCTGACGCCGGGTCCCCAGAGCGAGACCGCGTACGACCAGGCGTTGCTCTCCACGTTGCTCGGTCATCCCCTGGCCCAGGCAGACGACCTGCTGATGCGCGACGGGCGGCTCTGGCTGCGTACGACAGGGCGCCTCCACCAGGTCGACATCGTGCAGCGGCGCGTCGACGCGGACTGGTGCGACGCCCTCGACCTGAGGGGCGACTCCAGGCTCGGTGTGCCCGGCCTGGTCGCCGCGGCTGCCCGCGGCACGGTGAGCGTCGTGAACCCGTTCACGGCCGGCGTGCTCGAGAACCCCGGCCTGTTCCCGTACCTGCCCGGCATCGCCCGTGCCCTCCTCGGCGAAGACCTGAAGCTGCCGAGCCCCGACACCTGGTGGTGCGGGGACCCGGTCAGCCTCGACCACGTGCTGACCCACCTCGACGAGCTCGTCGTGAAGCCGATCTCGCGCGGCGTCGAGACGGCTCCGTACGTGGGCGCCGAGCTCGACAGCGCCGGCAGGGACGCGCTGCGGGCCCGGGTCACGGCCGAGCCCTGGCGCTGGACCGGTCAGGAGACTGTGCTCCCCTCGAGCGCGCCCGTCGTCACACCGACGGGGCTGACCTCGCGGGGCCTCGTGCTGCGGACGTTCGGCGTCGCGTACGAGGGCTCGTACCACTTCCTCCCCGGCGGCATGGCCCGCGTCGCCGGCCCTCAGGACTCGCTGGTCATCACCAACCGGGGCGGCGCGCTCGCCAAGGACGTCTGGGTCGCCGAGGCGGAGACGCTGGCTCCCCCGATGGTGCTGTCGGCGACGCCGACGCGGCTCCGTCGCCACCAGACGGTCCTCCCCCGGCTCACGCCGCGAGGCGCAGGAAGCCTGTACTGGACGGGCCGCTACTCGGAGCGAGCCCAGACCACCGCCCGCCTGCTCAACGTCGTGGAGAACCTCGTCGAGGACAACCTGACCCGCGGCGGCACACCGGGCCACACGGCCACGGTCGCGATGCTGGTCGCGCTCTCCGAGGTGACAACGGTCAGGCCGGGCTTCGCGGCGAGCGACCCGGGGTTCGAGGCGCGCCGGGCCAACCCGTTACCGCTGCTGCGCGACCTGCTGCTCGATCCGAACCTGAGCGGCTCCCTGGCGTACAACGCCCGTCGCATGACGAGCGC
>JAYUEA010000111.1:0-2306 GCA_043739465.1 Propionibacteriaceae bacterium | reverse complement strand
CCGCGACTTCCAGCAGCCCTACGCCCGCCAGGCCGACGAGGTGGTGGGCTGGGACGTCGCGACCCCGAACAGGATCGGTCTGCTCGATGTTGTCCGCCACGTCGCGCCGACCATCCTCGTAGGCACCTCAGGGCAGGGAGGGGCGTTCACCGAGCGGGTGGTCACCGAGATGGCACGCCACGTCGACTGCCCCGTCATCATGCCGCTGTCCAACCCGACGGTACTTGCCGAGGCCCTGCCCGACGACCTGCTGTCCTGGACCGACGGCCGCGCCCTGATCGCCACGGGATCGCCGTTCTCGCCCGTGACGCACGGCGCCGTGACGTACACCATCGCTCAGGCCAACAACGCCTTGGTGTTCCCGGGTCTGGGGCTCGGCGTCGCCGTGAGCCGGGCCTCCCGGGTGACAGACCGGATGATCGCTGCTGCCGCACAGGCTCTGGCATCGATCCCGAAGCTCAGCCGGCCGGGCGCCTCGCTGCTCCCGTCCGTCGACCGCCTGCGGATGGTGTCGGCGACCGTGGCGGTGGCCGTCGCCCGGGCGGCTGTCGAGGACGGCGTGGCGGGCGAGCTCGTCGACCCCATCCAGCAGGTGTACGACGCGATGTGGCTCCCGGACTACCCGGAGCT
This sequence comes from Propionibacteriaceae bacterium, assembly GCA_043739465.1. Taxonomy (GTDB): domain Bacteria; phylum Actinomycetota; class Actinomycetes; order Propionibacteriales; family Propionibacteriaceae; genus Fen-668. The sequence goes on along the minus strand of JAYUEA010000111.1, from coordinate 1,676 downwards.
CATCATCGAGACTGTCACCTGACCAGGCACACCGGGCAGAGCGCGTGCGCGAGGATGCCGCGTAGCGGCCCGCCGAGCGACACCCCGGTGACGGGGTTGGGATGCACACCGAGTACGAGCAGGTCGACGGTGCCGGTCTCGGTCACCAGCTGCTCGATCGGCAGACCGTGCAGCACCTCGCCCTCGATGACGACCTCCGGGTAGTCCGTACGGAGCTGCTGGAGCATGGCGTCCAAGGCCTCCTTGGCCTTCTGGTTCGCCTCGGGCGTGGGCTGCTGCTTGAAGGCGGCGAACAGGCCCGTGGGCGGCGGCGCGACAACATGCGCCACGATCAGCGAGCAGCCGCGGTCGCGGGCCTCCCCGAGGGCCCAGGCGACCTGGTTCTTGGCCCTGTCGGGTGAGGTGACCGCGACGGCGATGCGCTTGTGGCCACCGGTGGGGCCGGGGGTCGACGCGGCAGAGATGACGATGACGGGACACTTCGCCGAACCTGCCAGCGACAAGCTCGTCGAACCGACGAACATGCGGTCGAGCCCTCCGGCGGCGCGACGGCCGACCACGCACAGCGAGGCGCTCTCGCTGAGATCGGCCAGCACTGCTGTCGGGTGCCCCATCAGCACCTCGGAATGGATGCGCTCGGCCGGGAAGCCGTTGTCGGTCAGGAAGACCTTCGCGACGTTCAGCGCCTCCTCGCCGACGGCCGAGAGGATCGTCGGGTCGTACACCACGCCCCAGCCGCTGGTCAGCACACCGTCGTCGACCGCGTGCACCAACCAGATCGCCTGATCGGTCCGCTGGGCAGTGCCCAACGCGAACTTCACCGCACGCATAGCGTCGTCGGATCCGTCGACTCCGACGAGGATTCGGGGGCTGGAAGGCGTCTGCGCCTCGGTGTTCTCCTCGGTGCTCATGGCTCCACATTAGCCCTGCGGGGTGTGGCCAAGACCTGTGCCTTCCATGAGTTCTCGCCCGACGTCCGCCAGGTGGTCGGCCACTGTTCGCACAGCACGTCGGGCGTAGTGGTCGGGCCTGGCGAGCGCCACCACCGCACGGTGCGCGTCGACCCCTGACAGCCGGCGCAGCACCGTTCCCCGGTGGGGCCTGGTGGTGAACCGCGGCAAGAGCGCGAGGCCCTCCCCTGCGGCGACCAAGGACTCGACGAGACGGTTGTCGACCAGACGCATCCGGCGCGTCAGCGGCTGTCCGGTCACCGCCTCCACCGCGAGCAGGACGCTGTCGAAAGGGAAGCCGCGCGGAACCGCGATCCAGGTCGTACCGACCAGGTCAGCTGGCGTCAGCTCGGCCTTGTCCGCGAGGGCGTGACCTGCCGGCAGCGCGATGTCGAGCGGTTCGTACGCGAGGACCCGGCACACCAGGTTGCCGGCGCCCGTCGGGACGTCCCCGGTCAGGCTGTGCGCGATCACGAGGTCATGGTCGAGGGTGCGCGACGCGTACTCGCCCTCGGCGAGGTCGAAGTCCTCGACGTCGATCGTGATCGCCGATCCTCTCAGTCTGCCCACCAGCCCAGGGAGCAACGCCTCTCCTGCGCTGGGCAGGGTCCCGATCGAGACCACGCCTCCGGGCTTCCCGAGCCGTGACTCCAGCCGCGCCTCGACCTCGGCCAGGACCCGTCCCACCTCGTCGGCGCTCTCGGCGAGCAGCAGTCCCTCCGCGGT
>JAYUEA010000110.1:0-2307 GCA_043739465.1 Propionibacteriaceae bacterium | reverse complement strand
GGGGCTGGATCGCGTAGTGGTCCTCGTTGATCGCATTGACCGTCGCGCGGCCGACCTCCCGACTTGTCACCAACCCGAGCCCAACCAGGGAGGTGAGCGCTTGCTGCACAGACCACAGGCTGCACTGGTCGCGGACGAGTCCGTGCACCTGTCGGCCAGTCATCGGAGCACCAGTCCGCAGCAGCGCGGCAAGCACCGCCCCACGCGCACCTGGGAGCAATCCCCCAAAGGGTTCACCAAATCGCATATGACTAGCATGCCAGTCATATGACTGCCGCACCAGTCATTCAACGACTCTCGGCGGTCCCGTCCTCCTGCCCCAAGCCTCAGCGGTCGGCTTCGGACCACGCATTGTGATTGTGGTCCGGCAGGTCAGGAGTCGGCGCCAAGGTCTCTGGCCATGCGTCGGATCTGGTCCGCGACCCGACCCCATCCGGTCTCCCGCGCGAGCGGAGACGAGACGCGAACTCCCGCAACCCACAGGCACTCGAGCATGACCATTGGGTCACTGGTGACCACGGCGATGGCCTCATCGCGACTCGGTTGGCGGGTACGCCGCGAGCCCGTACCGGTCTCAGGGTTGATCGCCGGACGTTCCACCAATCCAAGCTCCCGACGCTTGCGCGCAGCGCAGCTCTTGCATCGAGAACTGCAGTACCGCCGGGGTTGCCCTGGACCGTCCAGTGGCGCCACCGGGCCATGGCAAACCGGACACATCTGGGCGGTCTTGGGCCGCTCGCTTGCCCTCCTGGATGCAGCCACGAATAACACGTTACCCCGATGATGCAAGAGGTGCGTGGGACATGAACAGGCAGCGTTTGCCCCCAGAAGGACTGACGACCAACGTCGCCCGGGAGCATGTGATCTCGTCGAAGTTGTCCACTCAAGCGACAGGGTCCAGGAGTGGGACGAAGTCACAGGACTGGGCATCGAGACCCAGGGCCCGCGGACGTCGGTTGGCGACAAGAACCGGCGCCTGGCAAACGGATGCCGTGATGCTGTGTCGAGAGCTCCCGTTCTCTCCGGTCGCTTGGGTCCTCAGCTCAGGTCATGGAGTCGTCAGCTTGGGTTGCGCGGGTCGATCGCAGCGTCGTCGACCTTGCGCAGCAACGCGACCAGCTGGGTCCGTTCCTGCTCGGTCAGGATCCCGAAGGCTTGGGCGTGAATCCGGTCACGGGCTAGATCGGCCCGGGTGAGCGCCTCCCGGCCCTCGTTGGTCAGGTGGATCCGTACGGCTCGGCGATCGGCCGGGTCTGGGACTCGAGTGGCCAACCCCTTCGACACCAAAGCGTCGATGACATCCGTGGCCGAGCGCGGCGCGACGTGGAGCCGCTCGGCGATGGTGGTCGGCCGAGCGCCCTCCTCCGAAGAGCGGAGCATCACATGCAAGGCGCGGACCTGGTGAGGGTTCAGACCCAACGGCTCGGTGACCTCTGCCGACGCGTGGCGAAGGCGGCGCGTGATCCGGAAGATCAGGTCGCCCACCGACGGATCGACGTCGGAGGGCTGGGTCGGCTCACGGTGGTTCCCTCGCATGCCACACAGCCTAGCATTTGTGCGGTTACCACATAATGAGGTAACATCTGCATTGTACGCAAGGGCGGGCCCGCTCGCCACGTACCCACCACTCTTCTCGTCACCAGGAGCCATACCTTGCCACCACCCGACCGCGCCAAGAAGATCGACCCGAACGACCGCGCACAACTCAAGGAAGCACCCGTCTCCCTGAGGCGCGTGCTCTCGCTGTTCAACGGCCACCGCAGCGACATGATCGTCGTCACCGTCATGATCGTCGCCACGTCGCTGATCGGACTCGGTCAGCCGTTCCTCATCCGAGAGATCGTCGACGTCGCCATTCCCACGCAGGACGTACGCGTGCTGCTGTGGTGCGTCGGCGGGATGATCGCCATCGCCGTGTTCACCCAGGTGCTGGGCATCCTCCAGACGTGGATCTCAGCCACGCTCGGCCAGCGGGTCATGCATACGCTGCGTACGAGCGTGTTCACCCACCTGCAACGCCAGTCGCTCGGCTTCTTCATCCGGAGCCGTGGCGGCGAGGTGCAGAGCCGCATCGTCAACGACGTCAACGGCCTCAACAACGTCGTCAGCAACACCGCCACGTCGATCGCGTCGAACCTGACGACGACGGTGGCCACAGCCATCGCCATGGCGACGCTGAGCTGGCGGCTGAGCCTGCTCACCCTCATAGTGATGCCTCCGGCCGTGCTCCTCACCAGGCACGTAGCCCTCACGAGACGAGCCGTCACCGGTGAGCAGCAGGCGGCCCTGGCCGACCTCAACACCCAG
>JAYUEA010000109.1:0-6977 GCA_043739465.1 Propionibacteriaceae bacterium | reverse complement strand
GGATCGCGACGGCACCCTGTCCGCCGGCTGCACAGATGGAGACGATGCCCCGCGCAGGGCGCCCGTCCACCGTCCCGCGCTGGTGCAGGAGCTTCGCCAGCGTCGCCACGATCCGGCCGCCGGTCGCGGCGAACGGATGACCAGCGGCCAGTGACGAGCCGTTGACGTTGAGGCGCGAGCGGTCGATCTGGCCCAGGGCCTGGTGCAGGCCGAGGCGCTCCCTGCAGTACGTCTCGTCGTCGAGCGCCGTCAGCGTCGACAGCACCGTCGCGGCGAACGCCTCGTGGATCTCGTAGTAGTCGAAGTCCTGCCACGAGAGCCCCTGGCGCTCGAGCAGTCGCGCGATCGCGTACGTGGGCGCCAGCAGCAGGTCCTCCCCGCCGAGCGTGTAGTCGGACGCCGCGACCTCGACGTCGACGATCTTCGCCAGAGCCGGCAGGTGCTTCTCGGCCGCGTAGTCGGCATCGGCCAGGTAGGCCACCGAGGCGCCGTCGAAGAAGCCCGTCGAGTTGCCGGCCGTCATCGTGGCGCCCTCGCCCCGGCCGAAGACCGGCTTCAGGACGCCCAGCTTCTCGAGCGTGGTGTCACCCCGTACGCCCTGGTCCTTGGTCACGCCCAGGTAGGGGGTGACGAGGTCGTCGAAGAAGCCCTCGGCCCAGGCGCGGGCGAGGTTGTGGTGGCTGGCCAGCGCGACCTCGTCCTGGGCAGCACGGGTGATGCCCCAGCGCGTCGTGGTCAGTGCCTGGTGCTCACCCATCGACAGGCCTGTACGTGGCTCGGTGATGCCCGGCGGGTCCGGCATCAGGTCCGCGGGACGGATGGTCGACAGCGCCTTGAGTCGTGCCGGCAGCGTCTTCGCGGCGTTGGCGGCGATGAGCGCGCGGCGCAGGCCGTCGGAGACCGACATCGGCGCATCGGAGACGCTGTCGGCGCCACCTGCGATGCCGTCGTGGATCTGTCCGAGGCGGATCTTGTTGGCGATCGTGATGGTCGCCTCGAGCCCGGTCGCACACGCCTGCTGCACGTCGCAGGCCGGCGTGTGCGCGTCGAGCGAGCTGCCGAGCACGGCCTCGCGGGTGAGGTTGAAGTCGCGGCTGTGCTTGAGCACCGCGCCGCCGACGACTTCGCCGATCCGCTGGCCGGCGAGCCCGTACCTCGCAGCAAGGCCGTCGATCGCCGCGGTCAGCATGTCGATGTTGCTGGCGCGGCTGTACGCAGTGTGGGCGCGCGCGAAGGGGATGCGGTTGCCTCCCACGACGACGGCAGTACGGTCGGACATGCGTCTCCTTCAACGAGGGGCTGTGCGCGGGGCGCGCGACCTGAATCGGACGGTACAGAAACCCGATACGGACAGTAGCAGGTACGACAAGTACGAGGTACCCTCGCAGCATGGATCACCGAGACGGCCGCGACACCAGGTGGCAGGAACATCGCGTCGAGCGTCGGCGGGCGCTCATCGACTCGGCCCTGCGCGCCATCCGTACCCATGGCGCCGGCATCACCGTCGAGGAGGTCGCGGCGTCGGCGGGCACCAGCAAGACCGTCCTGTACCGCTACTTCGGCGACCGCGACGGCCTGTACCTGGCGGTCGCCGACAAGGTGGCCTCGAACATCCTCACCGAGGTGCGGCCGATGTTCACCTCGCTGCGGTCGGGCGGGGTCGGGGACATGGTGCGCGGCCTGGCGCAGGCGTACGTGGGCCTGGTCGACCGCGACCCCGAGATCTACCTGTTCGTCATGAACCGGCCGCCCGGCATCCCCGCAGGAGCCGGGGACCCGGCGACAGGGATCGCCGACCGGATCGCCATCGAGCTCACCGAGGCGGTCCGCGAGGAGCAGCAGAGCAAGGGCGCTACGGGCGGGATCATCGAGCCGCTGGCGTTCGGCATCGTGGGCTTCATCCGCGCCGCGACCGGCCAGTGGCTCGCCGCGGGCGCTCGAGCAACCACGCCGCCCGACGATCTCATCGAGCTGATCACCGTGGCGTTCACCCCGATCGTCACGGCCGCCGTGAACGGAGTGACCCCCACCCGTCTCATCCACGCCTGAACCCGCATCACGTCAGAGCCGACGAAGGAGCACCAGTGACAAGCACCGCCACCCGCCTCGAGACCCCCGAGACCGACGACGCCCGCCTCGGCGAGGCGCTGATGGTCGCGCTCGACGGGCCGTATCATGCCGCCCGACAGGAGGCCCGCGACACGCTCACGGCCGACGAGCTGCTGCGCGACCCAGGTCTCTCGATGGCCGAGGCCCGCGCCTGGACGCTGAACGCGCTGTCGCACCTGGCAGGAAAGGGTTACGGCAACAAGGGCTTCCCGCTGCCGGGGCGACCCGCCGATCCGGCAGCGGTGGTCATGGGCTTCGAGGCGCTGTCGTACGGCGACCTCTCGCTCACCATCAAGGCCGGCGTGCAGTACGGGCTGTGGGGCGGCGCGATCGAAGGGCTCGGCACCGACGAGCAGATCGCGCGCTGGATGCCGGACATCGTCACCGCCACCCTCCTCGGCTGCTTCGCGATGACCGAGATGGGCCACGGCTCCGACGTGGCGAACCTCGAGACGACGCTCACGTACGACCCGGAGACCGACGAGGTCGTCGTGCACTCGCCGACGGCAGCAGCGACGAAGACGTACATCGGCAACGCCGCGCTGCACGGCACGTCGGCGGCCGTCTTCGGGCAGCTGTGGGTCGGCGGGGTGTGCCACGGCGTGCACTGCGTGGTCGTGCCGTTCCGCACGAAGGTGCGGGGCAAGGGCGTCGACCTGCCGGGGTGCGAGACCGCCGACAACGGGCCGAAGGGCGGCCTGCTCGGCGTCGACAACGGGACGATCCGGTTCGACGCGGTGCGGGTTCCTCGGACGAACCTGCTGAGTCGGTACGGGGGCGTGACCGACGACGGCACGTACAGCTCCCCGATCTCGAGTGCGAACAAGAGGTTCTTCACGATGCTCGGCACGCTGGTGCGCGGGCGGGTGTGCGTCGGCGCCGGGGCGGCGATCGCGGGGCGGCGGGCGTTGTCGATCGCGACTCGTTATGCGCTGATGCGGCGGCAGTTCCCGAACCCGGACGGTGGCGGCGAGGTCGTGCTGCTCGACTACCTGTGGCACCAGCGGAGGCTGCTGTCCGGGATCGCCACGGCGTTCGCGTTCGGCTTCGCGCACAACGACCTCGTACAGCTGCTCGTGGAGTGCCGCAGCGACGACGTCACCGAGGAGATGCGGAGGTCGCTGGAGAGTCGTGCGGCAGGACTGAAGGCGGCCGAGTCGCGGTTCGCGAACGACATCGTGCAGGTGTGCCGCGAGTCGTGCGGCGGTGCGGGGTTCATCGCCGAGAACGGGCTGACGCAGCTGCGCGGCGACGTCGACATCTTCGCGACGTTCGAGGGTGACAACACGGTGCTCATGCAGCTCGTGGCGAAGGGTCTGCTGACCGGCTACAAGGAGCAGTGGACCGGCCTCGACCGGCGCGAGACGATGACGAAGACCGCGGACATGGTGGCGCGGATGGTGCTGGAGCGTACGGCGGGGCGCGGGCTCGTCGATGACCTCGTCGCGGCGGCGCGGCGACGCAGCGGTGAGGCCTCCGTGCTCGACCGTGGCTGGCAGCTGCTGATCTTCGAGGCGCGAGAGCGGCATGTGCTGGAGTCGTTGGCCCGGCGGTACCAGAGGGCGGCGCGCGCCGAGAAGGGCCGGCAGTTCGATGCGGTCAACGAGGTGCAGGACCACCTGCTCACGCTGGCGCGCGCACATACGGATCGCGTCGTGCTGGGGTCGTTCGTGGCGGGCATCGAGGCATGTACGGACCAGGCCGCCAAGAAGACGCTGAACACGCTGTGCGACCTGTACGTGATCGACAACCTCGAGGGCGACCGCGCCTGGTTCACCGACCACAACCTCTTGAGCCAGGCCAGGTCGAAGTCGCTGACCAAGACCCTGAACCACCTCTGCGCCGAGCTCCGCCCGGATGCGCTGGCGCTCGTCGAAGGCCTGGGCGTCCCGCAGGAGTGGCTGCACTCGAAGATGCTGGAGTCATAGAGGCCGGGAGGAATCTGCCATGCGATCGCCTCACGAAGGGTCGAAAGGGCGATCTCCATGATCTCTTGGCGGATTCATCCCAACCCCCTCGTGGCGCAAGCCCGATCTCAGTACAGAACCTCCCCACGAGCAGTACAGAACCTCCCCGCGACAGTTCCGCCAGTTGGCTGAGGAGGTCGCACGGCGCCAGCCGGGCGACCGTCTCGAAGGCCCGGTCAACGCGAGCTCGAGGGCCCTACGCGATGCTGAGGCAGGGACGCGTCGGGTCGTCGTACGGGAGGTTGCCCTCCGACCAGCAGGTGACGAGCACGCCGCCGAACGTCGTCGAGCCCGAGTGCTGGGTGAGGAAGGCAGTGTCGGCGGCGTCGCGGCCGGTGGCGATGCGGATCATGGTCTGTCGAGGAGCCAGCCGGGTCGCGTCCACGATCTGCCACTGGCCGTCCAGGCACACCTCGGCAACCGCGTGGAAGTCCATGGGGAACAGCCCCGGCGCGTACACGCTCACCAGCCTCGCCGGCAGCCCGCACGCGCGGCTCAACCCGACGACCAGGTGGGCGAAGTCGCGGCAGACACCCTGCTGGTTCAGGTACGCGTCGACGGCGCCGTCACTCGGCATCGAGATGCCCGACACGTACATGAGGTTCTCGTTCACCCATTGCCCGATGCCCGTCACCAATGCCTGCCCGGACAGGTGCGCGAACCGCTTCTGCGCGATCACGGCGAGCCTGTCGGACTCCACGAATCGCGACGGCCGCCTGTACAGGATCTGGTCGCCCGTCGTCGGCACCCCCGCGGAGGCGCTTCCCGCGACGGACGCCTCGTACGAGAACGTCAGCCATCCCATCGGTGCCTGCACCATGTGCAGCCTCGCGCCGACCGGCCCGGCCGTCTCCTCGACCGGCACGAGCACCCCGCCCACCATGCACCGCAACCGCTCGCTGAGCACCTCCGGTCCGGAGGCTGCGGCCACCGCGAACACCAGCTCCGCGGGCTCTTCGACCGTCAGGTTGATCTCGGCCTGGATGGTTGTGGACATCGGCGACTCCTGGTCTGCGGACTCGGGCTACCTGCCGCCAGCCTGGCGGCAGTCGGGCTGCGACGCTGACGTGCCCGTCGCTTGAGACGAACGGGTCTCGACCCGTGCTCGCGACTCGCGCGCGTAGTCCGCCTCCATGCGTGACAGCAAGCCCGAGCCTCCCTAGGCTGACGTGGGGTGCCGCTGCGCACCTGCCCCCGCGATGAGGAGTCACACGTGAGCAACACCGGCTTCGGAGAGGATCGCCCGTTCGGGGCGGTCGACGACGACGACGACTTCATCGAGGAGTGGCGTTCCAACTGGGAACCGACTCCCCGCGGCCACATGGACGAGGCCATCGAGACCGTCCCCGTGAGCGCGCACGAGGCCGAGCACCGGTCGTACGAGCTCAGGCAGGGGTCGTACGAGACCGAGCCGAGCCCGTCCGAGGCCGTACCCATCGACGCGGCGCTCGCAGGACCGGTCGCGGACGAGGTGCCCCAGCTCGCACCTGAGGCCGCTGCCTGGCAGCCCGAGCCTGTGCAGGAGTTCGCGCCCGAGCCGGTTGTCGAGCCCGCGGCCCCCGCTGAGCCGGAGGCCCAGGCCCCGCACCAGCTGAGCGACCTCGAGCTGGAGCGTATGTACGAGCAGGGTCTGTACGCGCCGTCCGTCGCCGAGCAGGTTGTCGAGCCCGCCGCCGAGGCTGTCGAGGAGGCCTCCGTAGCCGCCGAGCCCGCCGTCGAGGAGCCCGCTGCTTCTGCCGAGCCGATCGCGCCCGTAGAAGGGCCCGTGGCCTTCGTGGGGCCGTTCGCCCAGCCCGTCGAGGAGCCCGTGGCCTTCGTGGAGCCGTTCGCCCAGCCCGTCGAGGAGCCGACCGCCTTCGCGGAGCCCATCGTCGAGCAGCCCGCAGCTGTGGCGGAGGTGCCGATCGCGAGCCCATACGACATCGAGGCGATCCACGCCGGCATCGCGGCCGACCCCACGCTTGCGAGGCTGGCCGCCACCCTGGTCGCTGCGTACCCAGTGACCCCGGTCGTCGCACCCGAGCCAGTCCCCGGGCCGTGGACCCCGCCGGTCGCCCAGGAGCCCGAGTTCACCCCCGAGCCCGAGGCCCCCGCCGCCGAGGCTTTCGCAGAGCTCGAAGCTCCCGCTGTGCCCGAGGCTCCCGCTGCCGACACCTTCACCGAGCCCGAGGCGCCCGCTCGGGCGTCCGAAGAGTTCCAGGCTCCCGCCGAGGCCGAGGCGCCCGCCGAGCCTGTGGTGGACGTGGTTCCCGAGGCATCCGCCGCTGAGGCGATAGCCGAGCCCGAGACCATGCACGGGCAGGCCGAGTCGTGGCAGCAGGCCTCGGAAGATGCTCTCCCGCCTGCACCGCCGCTCGCCGACACCGAGTACACCGACGAGCCGGAGGTCGCTCCGCTCGAGGCGCCCGACGACCACGACGCCATGGAGCTCGTCGAGTGGGAGCCGGAGCCGCTGGCCAGCTCCGCCCCTCCGGTTGAGGCACCCGAGGTCGAGGCCGTACCGACCATCGAGTCGTTCACCGCCCTGCCCGAGCTGTACGACGTCCCGGCCGAGCAGGCTGCGGACGTGGTGCCGGAGCCCGAGCCGGTCAGCGAGCCGGAGCCGGAGATCGCTCCCGAGCCGGTCATCGACCCGGAGCCCGAGGCCACACCCGAGCCGCTCGTCGAGCCGGAGCCGGAGACCATCCCGGAGCCCGAGCCCGAGCCCGAATCGGGAGTCGTGTCGGAGCCGGTCGCCGAGTACAGGAGCGCGGCTGAGCACACCGAGGAGCCCAACCACTCGCTGGGCCTCACCGGTGCCGCTGCCGCCGCCCTCGCCGCCGCGGCCTCGTGGGGCGTGTGGGGTCAGCCCGCTGCCTCGGTCGCCGAGCCCTTCGTCGAGCCCAAGCCCGAGTCGTACAC
>JAYUEA010000108.1:0-2313 GCA_043739465.1 Propionibacteriaceae bacterium | reverse complement strand
ATGTAGATGCCGTTGCGCTCGGTCATGATGAAGCGCTTCATCTTGGGGTTCCAGCGACGGGTCTGGTGCCCGAAGTGGACGCCGCTCTCGAGGAGCTGACGCATGGTGACGACGGCCATGCCGTGGTCTCGCTTTCGTTTTGTTCCAGTTATCCACGAGGCTGGCGGGATTGCCGTTCTCGTGCCTGGCGCCTGCGAACGCACCCCACCCGAAGGATCCGGGACTGCGGTGATGCGCACCCGTCATACAGGTGACGGTGAGCGGACGCGCGAATTCCACTGATCTGCCCTAAGACAGACCTGTGGTGTGCTCATCGTACGGCTAGCCTGCCGGACATGGGAAATCCGCTGGTTGCCCGGATGCGGGGCTTTGGAACCACGATCTTCGCCGAGATGAGCGCGCTGGCGCTGAGCACCGGGGCGATCAACCTCGGGCAGGGCTTCCCGGACAGCGACGGACCGCGCGAGATGCTTGACGCCGCCATCGACGCGATCAACACAGGCCGCAACCAGTATCCGCCGGGAGCCGGTGTGCCCGAGCTGCTGGCCGCGATTGCCGAGCACCAGAGACGGTTCTACGGGCTGTCGGTCGACCCCGCCCGGGAGGTCCTGGTCACTGCAGGGGCGACCGAGGCGATCGCCGCGGTGATCCTGGGCCTGTGCGAGCCCAATGACGAGGTCGTGACCTTCGAGCCGTACTACGACTCCTATGCGGCCACGATCGCGTTGGCCGGCGCCGTCCGGCGTACGTCGGTGCTGCGGTTTCCGGACTTCGCCGTCGACGAGGAGTCACTGCGGGCGGCGTTCTCCTCGCGGACCCGCCTGGTCCTGTTGAACACCCCGCACAACCCCACCGGCAAGGTGTTCAGCCGGGCCGAGCTGGACCTGATCTGCTCGCTGGCTCGTGAGTATGACGCGTGGGTGGTCACCGACGAGGTGTACGAGCACCTCGTGTTCGACGGCACGCAGCACGTTCCGGTAGCGACCCTGCCCGACATGGCGGAGCGGACCATCACGATCTCCTCAGCTGGCAAGACCTTCTCGGCCACGGGGTGGAAGGTCGGCTGGCTGCACGGCCCGCCTGACGCTGTGGCCGCGGCTCGCACGGTCAAGCAGTTCCTGACCTACGTCGCGAGCGGGCCGTTTCAGCCGGCGGTGGCCGTGGCACTTGGCCTGGGGGATGACGTGTACCACGGTGCGGCGTCGGCGTTGCAGGCCAAACGTGACCTGTTGTGTGACGGCCTTTCCGCTGTCGGGCTGGAGGTGAGCCGGCCGGTCGCCACGTACTTCGTGATCGCCGATGCCGCACCCCTGGGGGTCAGCGATGCTCTCGACTTCTGCCGGCAGATGCCGGCGCTGTGCGGTGTGGTCGGGGTGCCGGTGTCCGTGTTCTGCGACGACCGGGACGCGGCGCGGACCCTCGTGCGCTTCGCGTTCTGCAAGCGCGACGAGGTGCTGAACGAGGCGGTCGCCCGTCTTGCTGCGCTCGCCGCGCGCTGAGCGGTCCACAGGGGTATGCCGGAACGCCCCGTTGTCCACAGGTGAGCCTCACCCGCTGTCCCCCCAGCGATCCGGACAGGATCCTTGGTCCCATGCGGCTCCTGGTTCCCGCGGCGTTGGCCGCCCTCATCGCTGCCGTGGCCCTGTCCGCCACCGCGGTTGTCCCCGCTGCTGGCGCCCGGCCGGCGCCGCCCAGCCCGGTGCATCTCAGTTCCGGGCAGGTCAGATCTCAGGGACCAGCCCTACCAACGCCCGATACGGCTGCGGCAAACGCCACCCCGGTGGCGCCGCGCGGGGGCTTCGCCTGGCCTTTGTCCCCTCGGCCTGCGGTCCTTCGCCGATTCGAACAGCCCGTGAACCAGTGGTCGCCCGGGCACCGCGGCGTCGACCTGTTGGCGGCCGTGGGCCAACCAGTGCTCAGCGCCGGCGAAGGCGTCGTGGCCTTCTCGGGCGTGATCGCTGGCCGTGGCGTGGTCACCGTTCGGCATCCCGGTGGGCTGCGCACGACCTACGAGCCGGTGGACGACCGGTTGGCATCCGGCAGCCTCGTTCATCGGGGCACCAAGATCGGCGTCATCTCCCGCACACCGGGACATTGCATGCCACCTCACTGCCTTCACTGGGGCGCCGTCTCCGGGCTTACCTATCGAGATCCATTGCTGCTGCTGGGATTCGGCCACCCGATCCTCCTGCCGCTCGGCTGAGGGTGGGGTGCCTCGGGATCAGGCGCGTGGGTGCGCCTGCAGGTAGGAGCGCTTCAGCCGCTCGACCGAGACGTGCGTGTAGATCTGCGTGGTGGCCAGGCTGGCGTGTC
>JAYUEA010000107.1:0-6987 GCA_043739465.1 Propionibacteriaceae bacterium | reverse complement strand
CTGGGGCCTGTCCGTTCGTATCTGGGGCCTGTCCGGTCGCGATGTGGGCACGCCGGCGGCTCGGGAGGCCCCGATAGAGTGACCGGCATGTGCGGAATCGTCGGGTACGTAGGGCCGCGACAGGCCGAGCAGGTCGTCATCGGTGGGCTGAGACGGATGGAGTACCGCGGGTACGACTCCGCGGGCATCGCCATCGTCACCGATTCGGGCCTCGTGATCGCCAAGAAGGCCGGCAAGCTGGTCAACCTGGAGGCCGAGCTCGCCGCCCATCCGCTGCCGACCTCGACCCAGGGCATCGGCCACACCCGCTGGGCCACGCACGGTGGCCCGACCGACGGCAACGCCCACCCGCACGCGTCGAGCAGCAGCCGCGTGGCTGTCGTCCACAACGGCATCATCGAGAACTTCGCGTCCCTACGGGCCGAGCTCGGGGCCGAGGGCATCACATGCATCAGCGAGACCGACACCGAGATCGCCGCCCACCTGCTCGGCCGTGAGCTCGACCGCGGCAGCTCGCTCGCCGACGCGATGCGCGCGGTCTGCCAGCGGCTCGAGGGCGCGTTCACCCTCGTCGCCGTGGACTCCCAGTCGACCCAGCGGATCGTCGCCGCGCGCCGCAACTCCCCACTGGTGGTCGGGGTCGGCGAGAGCGAGATGTTCGTCGCCTCCGACGTGGCGGCGTTCATCGAGTACACGCGTGAGGCCGTAGAACTCGGTCAGGACCAGGTCGTGGAGGTGACCCCGGACGGCTACGTCGTGACCACGTTCACGGGTGAGCCGGCCGAGTCGCGTCCGTACCACATCGACTGGGACCTGTCGGCTGCCGAGAAGGGCGGCTACGACTGGTTCATGCGCAAGGAGATCTTCGAGCAGCCGCGTGCGGTCGCCGACACGCTCCTCGGCCGGCTGGACCCCGAGGGTCGCCTGGTCCTCGACGAGATCCGCATCGACGACGCCGAGCTGCGGCGCGTCGACAAGATCGTCATCGTGGCCTGTGGCACAGCGTTCTATGCCGGGCTGGTGGCCAAGTACGCGATCGAGCACTGGACCCGCGTGCCCTGCGAGGTCGAGATCGCCTCGGAGTTCCGCTACCGCGACCCGATCATCACGCCGACCACCCTCGTCGTGACGATCTCGCAGTCCGGCGAGACCGCGGACACGCTGATGGCGATCCGGCACGCGCGCGAGCAGCACGCCAAGGTGATCGCGATCTGCAACACGAACGGCGCGACGATCCCGCGGGAGTCCGACGCGGTGATCTACACCCACGCCGGCCCGGAGATCGGCGTTGCGTCGACCAAGGGCTTCACGACGCAGGTCGTGGCCTGCTACCTGCTGGGTCTCTACCTGGCGCAGGTGAAGGGCACCAAGTACGGCGACGAGATCCGCGAGCTCCTCGAGGAGATGGACCAGCTCCCGGCGAAGATGCAGCAGGTGCTCGACGGGGTCGACCAGGTCGCCGCGCTCGCCCACGACTTCCTTGAGCGCAAGTCCGTGCTGTTCCTCGGCCGGCACGTCGGCTACCCGGTCGCGTTGGAGGGTGCGCTCAAGCTCAAGGAGCTGAGCTACCTGCACGCGGAGGGCTTCCCGGCCGGCGAGCTGAAGCATGGCCCGATCGCGCTCATCGAGCCCGGTCTGCCGGTGTTCGCCATCGTGCCGCCGCAGGGCCGCGACCAGCTCCACGACAAGGTGATCTCCAACATCCAGGAGGTACGGGCGCGCGGTGCGCTCACCGTCGTGCTCGCGGAGGAGGGTGACGAGGAGGCGGCGCCGTACGCGGACGTGCTCATCGAGCTGCCCCACGTGCCGACGCTGTTCCAGCCGCTGGTCGCCGTGATCCCGCTGCAGTACTTCGCGTGCGAGCTGGCGACGCTGCTCGGTCACGATGTCGACCAGCCGCGCAACCTCGCGAAGTCCGTCACGGTGGAGTGATGATCGTCGGGATCGGTGTCGACGTGTGCGACATCGGGCGGTGGCGCGAGATGGTGGCGCGCCGTCCCAGGGCGGTCGACCGGTTGCTGACGCCCGCCGAGGCGGGGCTCAACCACGTGTCCCAGGCAGGCCGGTTCGCGGCCAAGGAGGCGTTGGCGAAGGCGTTGGGAGCTCCCGGCGGTCTCGGCTGGCAGGATGCGGAGGTCGTCGTGGACGAGATCGGCCGGCCGTCGTTCCGGATGAGCGGGACGGTCGCTGAACGCGCCGCATCGCTCGGCGTCACCCACGTACACCTCTCCATCACCCACGACAGCGGCATCGCGTCCGCGTTCGTGATCTGCGAGGCGCGCTGATGATCGGAGTCCACACCGCGGAGCAGGTGCGCGCGGCCGACGCCGCGCAGATCGCGGTGCTGCCGGACGGCGAGCTGATGCAGCGGGCGGCGCGGGGGCTGGCTTCGGTGCTGCGGGAGGAGCTCGTCCGGCGGGCGCCGAGCGTGCTGCTGCTGGTCGGGCCGGGCAACAACGGGGGCGACGCGCTGTACGCGGGGGCGATGCTGGCGGCTGACGGGATCGATGTCGTCGCCTGGCGGGCGTCCTCGGAATGCCACGCAGGTGGCTGGGTGTCGTTCGTGGGCTCCGGGGGCCGAGAGGTCGATCACGCCGCTGCGCTGTCGCTCGTCGGTGAGGTCGGCGTGGTCGTCGATGGCGTGTACGGGGTCGGGGCGAGGGAGGGTCTGCCGTCTGCGGTGGCGGAGGTGGCTGGTGCCTGCCGAGAGGCTCGCGCTCACGTCGTGGCCGTCGACATGCCGAGCGGGCTGGAGGCCGACTCGTGCGAGGTGCCGTCCGACGCGTTCTCAGCCGCACGTACGGTCAGCTTCGGCACGTACAAGCGCTGCCACTTCTTCGAGCCTGCGAAGTCGCGCTGCGGAGAGGTGACGCTGGTCGAGATCGGGCTGGAGCCGGAGCCGGCTGAGGTCGTCGCGTGGCAGCGCGAGGACGTGGCGGCCGCGTGGCCGTGGCCTGACGCGACGAGCGACAAGTACGCGAGAGGAGTCGTGGGGCTGGACACCGGCTCGGAGGACTACCCCGGAGCCGGGGTGCTGTCCGCGCTCGGTGCGGTGTACGCGGGTGCCGGCATGGTGCGCTGCCTCGGCCCGGAGGCGGTGTTCGCGGCGGTCACGCAGGTGCTGCCGAACGTCGTCCGGACGGACGGCCGGGTGCAGGCCTGGCTGGTCGGGTCCGGTTGGGGCGAGCGGCCGGGGGACCGGCTCGACGAGCTCATGGCGACAGGGCTGCCACTGGTGGTCGACGCCGACGGGCTCCGCCACCTGCCGAAGCGGCTGGACCGGCCGGGCGTGCTGCTCACCCCGCACGCGGGTGAGCTCGCACGGCTGCTGGGTGGCCTGCGGCCGGATGTGGAGGCGGACCCGATCACGGCTGTACGAGCTGCGGTGGAGCGCTACGGCGCCACCGTGCTACTGAAGGGTGCGACGCAGTACGTGGCGACGCCCGGCGACGACCGCGTACACCTCGCGGTCCCGGGCCCCGCCTGGACCGCGCAGGGGGGCTCGGGCGATGTGCTGGCGGGCATCTGCGTCACGCTTTTGGCGGCGGGTCTCGACCCGGTGGCGGCGGCCGTCTGCGCCGCCTCGATCCAGGCGCTGACGGCATCGATCCACCCGGGCCCGTACCCTCCCCAGGACCTCGCCCGCTTCCTGCCGGAGACGATCGCGGCACTGAGACACGATGCCTAGCTAGCAGAGGCTAGTGTCGCCTGGCCGAAATCCATTGACGGTTGCCGCGCCCCGGGCACGCACCTCTGGGCGTTGCCAAAGCTCGTCGTACGACCCGGTACGCCTGCGCTCCGGCGCCTTGCGATGCACGCACCCGGACCATGCAGGACCTTGAGCTCGCCGACGCGACGGTGTCGTCGGGGTTGCTGAGCGTGCCGAGGCTGGTGGTCGGCTGACGCCCACGCGCACAACCTTTCGGTCGCAGAATGGCGTCACAGGGGTTGTGCGAGCGTCCTAAAGGTTGTGCGGATGCACCTAGGCCGGGCGGCCACGGCCGAACGAGCTCCGACGGGCAACCACCTCAGCCCCCAGGGACCCGGTTCTAGACGACCTCTAGCTCTCCGTGGCGGAGGGCGTTGCGGGCCTCGGCGTAGTGACCGAGGAGCTGGTCGCAGATGTACGACCAGGTGCGGTGGGCGACGGCGAGGTGGGCGCCTTCGGCCATGCGGTCGCGACGTACGGGGTCGTGGACGAGCGACTCGACGGCCGCCCGCATCGCGTCGAGGTCGCCCGGTGGGTAGAGCAGGCCGGTGACCTCGGGCTGGACGAGGTCGAGCGGCCCGCCGACGGCCGGGGCGACGCACGGGACCCCGCACGCCTCGGCCTCCTGGATCGCCTGGCAGAACGTCTCGAGCTCACCGGGATGGACGAAGACGTCCATGCTCGCGACCGCACGCGGCAGCTCGTCGCCGCCGAGCTTGCCGAGGAAGACGGCGTCGGGCAGGTGGTCAGCGAGGTCCCCACGGGACGGCCCGTCGCCGACGATCACGATCTTCGTGTCGGGGATGCCGCCGAGCGCGGCCAGGTCCTCGACCCGCTTCTCCGGTGCAAGCCGACCCATGTAGCCGACGATCACCTCACCGCCAGGTGCAAGCTCGGCGCGGAGAGCCTCATCGCGCCGCGACGGGTTGAACCGGGCCGAGTCGACGCCCCGGCCCCAGATCCGTACACGCGGCACGCCCCGCTCGGTGAGGGTCTGGGCCGTGTACGTGCTCGGCGCGAGCGTCATCGTTGCGAGGCTGTGGATGCGGCGCAACCGGTGCCACAGGATCGGCGTGATGCGGGCCCAGCCGTAGCTGGCCGCGTACGAGGCGATCTCGGTCTGGAACACCGCGACGCTGGGGATCGACATCCGGCTCGTCGCGAGGACGGCGTTGTAGCCCATGGCGAACGGCGCGGCCAGGTGGACGACGTCGGGAGCGAAGTCGGCGAAGATCCGCTCGAAGCCGGAGGTCGGGGTGAGTCCGATCCGTACATCGGCATAGCCCGGCATGCTCATGGCGCTGAGGGCCATGACGGGGTAGCCGGCGTACGAATCCGGCACGCCCTCATCGTGCGGCGCGATCACCAGGGCCTCGTGGCCGTGCTCGCGCAGGTGCTCGAGGACGCGCAGGACGGAGTTCGTCACCCCGTTCACCTGGGGGAGGAAGCTCTCCGCGACGATGGCCACACGCACGTGCCCGATGCTAGCCCCCACCGTTGGACACATCCCTGTCCTCTGGTCGGCGCCTACCCGGCGAGAAGGTGTCGGCGAGTCCCGGCAGGCCCGGTTCAGCGGGCGGATCCAGTCAGGGGCGGCCCGGCGCCGGGCACTAGTGTTGGCAGCGCCGACCGACTCACAGACCCGGAGCCGCCATGCCCCACGCGTACGTGCTGACCTCAGTCGGAGGCGGCAACGCCCTGTCGCCGTTCCGGGCCGCCGCCCTCGTTGCGAAGCTTCAGACGGTCGCCCCGTCGATCACCGATGTGAGCGCCCGCTACGTGCACTGGGCCGCGAGCGACGCCGAGCTCGACGCGAGCACGCACTCGACAGTACAGAAGCTGCTCACCTACGGGCCCCCTGCTGGGCCTGTCGCGTCCGGTCCCCACACCGCGGTCGTCGTCGTCGCCCCTCGGCTCGGCACCCTGTCGCCTTGGGCCTCGAAAGCCACCGACATCGCGCACAGCTGTGGGGTTGCGGTACGGCGTGTGGAGCGGGTCGTCGAGTACACGGTCGCCTCCGCCGACGCCCTCAGCCCCGCCGACCAGGACGCGTGCGCCGACCTGCTCCACGACCGCATGACGGAGTCGGCGCTGCCGTCCGTCGCCGACTCGGCCTCGCTGTTCACCGAGCGTGAGGCGGAGCCGATGGCTCACGTCGACGTGCTCGGCCGCGGCCGTACCTCTCTAGAGGAGGCCAACGTCACCTTCGGCCTGGCGCTCTCCGACGACGAGATCGACTACCTCGTCGCGTCGTTCACGACCCTCGAGCGCAACCCCACCGACGTCGAGCTCATGATGTTCGCGCAGGCGAACTCGGAGCACTGCCGCCACAAGATCTTCAACGCCGACTTCGTCGTCGACGGGAGACGGGCGGAGAAGTCCCTGTTCGGGATGATCCGCCACACCGAGGCGGTGGCTGGCCACGGCACCGTCGTCGCGTACAAGGACAACGCCTCGATCATGGAGGGCGGCCGCATCACTCGCTGGGCGCCGGAGCGCGCCGACGGGCCCAGTTTGTACGTCGCGAAGCCCGACCACGTGCACGTCCTCATGAAGGTCGAGACCCACAACCACCCGACGGCGATCAGCCCGTTCCCGGGGGCGGCGACCGGTGCCGGCGGCGAGATCCGCGACGAGGGCGCGACCGGCCGCGGTTCGGCGCCGAAGGCGGGCCTCACCGGCTTCGCCGTGTCGAACCTCCACCTGCCGGGTACCGACGAGCCGTGGGAGCGCGAGGTGTACGGCGCGCCGAGCCACATCGCCACCCCGCTCGAGATCATGACCGCCGGGCCCCTTGGCGCGGCCGCGTTCAACAACGAGTTCGGCCGGCCCGGTCTGGGCGGCTTCTTCCGCGTGTACGAGCAGACCGTCGACGGGGTGCGCCGCGGCTACCACAAGCCGATCATGAGCGCGGGCGGGCTGGGGTCCATCAGCGCCTCGCAGACCGAGAAGGTCATGTACGAGGCGGGCACGCTGCTGATCCAGATCGGTGGTCCCGGCATGCGCATCGGCCTCGGCGGGGGAGCGGCGTCGTCGATGGCTGCCGGCGCCAACGCGGCCGAGCTCGACTTCGACTCCGTACAGCGCGGCAACCCGGAGATCCAGCGGCGCGCGCAGGAGGTCATCAACCACTGCTGGAACCTCGGCGACGCCAACCCGATCCTGTCGATCCACGACGTCGGCGCGGGCGGCCTGTCCAACGCGTTCCCTGAGCTCGTCGATGGCGCCGGGCTCGGTGCTCGGTTCGTGCTGCCGCGGGTGCCGCTGGAGGAGACCGG
>JAYUEA010000106.1:0-6988 GCA_043739465.1 Propionibacteriaceae bacterium | reverse complement strand
GAGCGTTGCTGCAGTCGTACAGGTCGTCGTGGAGCGCAAGGGCTTGCTCGCCGTCCCAGCGGTAGAGGTTCCAGAACCCGGTGCGGTCCGAGCAGAACACCAGTGCGCCATCGGGGGCCCAGGCCGGGTAGATGGCCGATTCGTCGGGGCCTCCGGCGATCAGCCTCGCGCGGCTGCCGTCCGCGGCCGCAATGACCAGGCGGGTGGCGTCCCACGGCATGTTCGGGTGGTCCCACTCGAACCACGCCAGCAGCCCGCCGGCGGAAACCGCTGGCTGCGAGTAGAAGTCGGATCCGGACGCGATCACGGTTCCGCCGTCGGGGTTGTCGCCGTCGAGATCGAGTCGTACGAGGGTGTTGGTGCAGTCGATGTCGGAGTCGGTGTGATCCTCGCGGACGGCGTAGGCGCCGCGACGCTCGGGCACGACGACCAGACCGCCGAAGCGTTGCGGCCCCGCGGTCGTGATCGAACGCGGCGGCAGCCCGGCCTCGACCACGTACACGACCTGGGACGGGAACGCCACGAAGACCGCCACCCCGTCGGCGACGGAGAACGCGCCGCCCCCGTACTCGTGGACGGTCGACCGCACGTAGTGGTCCGGCGTGAGCTCGGTCCGGGAACCGTCGGCGGCAAGGCGCCACAGGGAGGCCCTGCCGCCCTGGGACGCGTGGCTCTCGACCCAGTACACGTCGTCGCCGTCCAGGCACCCGCCGACCAGACCGACGCTCGATGACGTAAACAGCTCGGTGGTGACGACAGAGGGCCAGGATCCGTACGCAGTGGTGACGGGCATGACTGGCGTGGCGGGCATGGACGCGAGCCTAAGCCCCCTGGGACGGGACGGGTCCCTCCGGTCGGGATCCGCCCGTGCGCTCGCCCGCACGACCCTTCGGGCGCCCGCACAACCCCTGTGACGGCTTTACGCGACCAAAGGGTTGTGCGCGGCGTAACGGGTCCGCCACCCGCCCGCCATCCCGGCCCGCCATCCCGGCCCGCCATCCCGCCCGCACAGCCCTTCGAGCGCCCGCACAGCCCTTCGGGTGCCCGCACAACCCCTGTGACGGGTTTTCGCGACCAAAGGGTTGTGCGCAGGAGGGAGGGATGCGCTCCAGCAGACAGGGTCAGGGATGCGCCCTGGTGCGCAGGTGGCGCATGGGGCAGAATGGGCCGCAGTTCCACTCGAGGCAAGGCTGCTGGGGAAGGCAAACCTGAACCCGGGAGGAACGATGAGTCAGACCCGAGGAGTGTTCTTCGTGCACTCCGCGCCGTCGGCGCTGTGCCCGCACATCGAGTGGGCAGCGTCTGGCGCGTTCGGAATGCCCGTACGTCTGGACTGGATCCCGCAACCCGCCGAGCGCTCGAGCTATCGCGCCGAGTGGTCGTGGACGGGTCCCGTCGGCAGCTCTGAGAAGGTCGCGTCGGCGCTCGCGCGCTGGGACCGGATCCGGTTCGAGGTGACCGAGGAGCCGACGCTGTCGTCGGAGGGCTGCCGCGTCAGCTACACGCCACGACTGGGGCTCTTCCGTGCCCAGACCGGACTCAGTGGCGACGTCGTCGTCCCCGAGGGACGGCTCAAGACCGCGCTCCTGGCTGACGCACTCGGCACCAAGCCGCTCGGTGTCTCCGTCGCCGAGCTCCTCGGCGCCCCCTGGGACGACGAGCTCGAGCCCTTCCGGTACGCCGGTGACGGTGCGCCCGTCCGTTGGCTGCACCAGGTGGTGTAGCCGCGACCCGAGGTGGTGACGGAAATCGTCCCCAACTCGGCGATTATCGCCTTGATCAGCTGACTTTGGCTCAACGTGGGGATGATGTGCGGCATGAGGATGCCGAAAGCGGGCCATAGGCTGACCTCCGTGGAACCACGGCGCATCGAGTTCGCGAACCCAGACCGGTTCGTCGCCGGTGCGGCCGGTGAGGGGGAACAGCGTCGGTTCTACGTCCAGGTGCGCGAGGGGAACCTCCTCGCGACCGTCGCGATCACACGCGGCCAGCTCACGATGCTGGCGCTCCATCTGAGGAGCGTCCTCGACGAGGTGAGCCGGCGGGCAGCGGTCGACACCGAGGAGACGGACCGTACGGTCGACCTCGGACCCCTCGAGGTCCCGCTGTTCGCCCTGTTCACCGCCACCGCGCTGCAGGTGGGCTGGGACGCCGTCGCCGGGACCATCCGCGTGACGCTCACGGACGCCGACATCGAACCCCCGTACACGTTGGACGTCTTCACCTCTCCCAAGCTGGCCCGTCGTTTCGGCGCACGCGCGGCCCGGGTCGTGCGTGACACAGCCTCGTGCCCCCTATGCGCGCAGCAGATCGCGCCCGAGGGGCACGTCTGTCCTCGACTGGACGGATATCGGGCTGTCCGCTGACGCGCACTAGGCTCCGGCACCATGAAGTCTTGGCCCGCGCCTGTCGTACCTGCCCCTGTCACCGGCCCTCGATCGCACGTCACCGCGTTCGACACCGCACGTGACAGCGTCGTCGGCGTGGGGCCGGAGGGCGGCATCGCCCGCCTGTACGTGTGCGGCATCACCCCGTACGACGCGACCCACATGGGGCATGCGTTCACGTACGTGACCTTCGACCTGCTGCACCGCGCCTGGCGCGACGCCGGCCTGCACGTCTCGTACACGCAGAACGTCACCGACATCGACGACCCGCTGTTCGAGCGCGCGATCGCGACGGGTGTGGACTGGGTCGCCCTGGCCGAGCAGCAGACCGACCTGTTCCGCGAGGACATGACGGCGCTGCGGGTGATCCCGCCGCAGGAGTACGTGGGCGCGGTCGAGGCGATCCCCGCGGTCGTGACACTGATCGAGCGGCTGGCCGAGGCCGGGTACGTCTACCAGGTGGACGACGACGTGTACGCGGACTGGTACTTCACGACGAGCCGCGCGGAGGGCTTCGGCGAGGTGTCGTCGTACGACCTCGAGACGATGCTGTCGATCTTCGCTGAGCGTGGTGGGGACCCCGATCGTCCCGGCAAGCGTGACCCGCTGGACTGTCTCGTGTGGCTGTTGGAGCGCGAGGGCGAGCCGGCCTGGGACAGCTCGCTGGGCCGCGGCCGTCCCGGCTGGCACATCGAGTGCACCGCGATCGCGCTGGAGTCGCTGGGGGTGTCCTTCGACGTCCAGGGCGGCGGCTCCGACCTGATCTTCCCGCACCACGAGATGTGTGCGGCCGAGGCGATCGCGGCGACGGGCGAGGCGTTCGCGAAGGCGTACGTGCACGTCGCGATGGTCGGCCTCGACGGCGAGAAGATGAGCAAGTCCAAGGGCAACCTCGTTCTCGTCTCGAAGCTGCGGGCGGCCGGCGTCGACCCGATGGCGATGCGTCTCGTCCTGCTCAGCCACCATCACCTCACCGAGTGGAGCTGGACCCAGGCCGACCTCGACGCGAGCATCGAGCGGCTGGAGCGCTGGCGTCTCGCGGTGTCGGGGACGACGTCCGTGGCTGCTGATGAGACGGTCGCCGCGGTCCGTGCCGCCGTTGCCGACGACCTTCATGCCGACCGAGCCATCGAGGCGCTCGACGCTTGGGTGGCGGCCTCCCTGGTCGCCGACGGTGATGCGGCAGGGGCCCGAGACACCATCCGTACCGGCGTCGACAGCATCCTCGGCATCGAGCTGTAGACGGTCGCCCACGACTGGTCAGCTCGGAGCGAGGCCTCGGCGGACGTCACGGATCAGCCTGGGTTGCCGCAGACGTCTGACATCGTGCCACCAGGTGGCCACGGGGTAGGAGACCCGCAGGATGAAGTAGTTCAGGTACTCGATCACGCCAAAGGTCACCGCGCTCACCCCGAGGACCCTGATCTGGGGAAGGCTCGGCCACCACATCGCCAACCCCACGGCGGACACTATGAGGATCAGCGGCGTGACCCACCGGAGGGTGAGGTAGATCCGCGCAAGTGCTCGTGGCATGCGGCGCCGAGGCACCCAGCTTCGGGCCAGCAGCCAGAAACAGCCGCCTCGACGAGAACCACAACGAGCCCAACGGCCGCCAAAGGCAGACCGACGAGTCCGGACGGGTCGTCATGACTCGCGAACAGACTGAGCCAGGCGAAAACCACAGCAGCCACGAGTTCCCCGCTCCCGAGATTCAGCAGACGTCGGCGGAGCCGGTACGCGGGGGCGTCCATCATGCGAGCCTAGAGCGAGCCGTGTGATCGGGTATCGCCTCCCGCCCAGCAGGCTCTTGCCGCTGAACATGCAGCTGTACCGAATCCTCGTTTCGATACCGGATCCAGCCCGGAGGCGCCTTCGAGAGCAGTCTCGAGCCGATGGGGTATCGAAATGAGGATCATTGCCCATGTCTGCCGGTCAGGCCGCACCCGTATCGTGGCGGCCGTCCTGTAACGATGATCGCGTTCGCGGGATGAGGAGAGTGTGGCGACGTTCGAGGAGCTGTACGAGCAGACGGCCGACACCGTCGCCTCGTACGTCCTGCGCCGCTGCGACCCGTCGGACGCCCAGGACGTGATCTCCGAGACGTACGTGATCGCGTGGCGCAAGCACGCACACACCGCACCCAACCCCATCGGCTACCTGCTCCTCACCGCCCGGCGCGTCCTCGACCGCACTCGCCGCAGTCAGGCGTCGCGCCAGGTCACGGCCGAACGGCTGTTCCGGCTGATGAGCCACTCCGGCCCATCCGCGGAGGATGTCGCCCTACGGCGCCGAGAGATCGCGGACGTACTCGCGGCGTTGGCCGACGTCGACCGCGAGGCGCTCCTCCTCACCGCGTGGGACGGGTTGTCCAGCGCCGAGGCCGGAGAGGTCCTCGGGCTCTCGGCCGGCGCCGTGCGCATACGCGTCCATCGCGCCCGCCAGCACCTCGTCGACCTGGAGAGGACGACCAATGCCTGACATGTACGACGACCTCGGAGCGTTCCGACCCGCCACAGCAAGCGAGCTTCTGCCGCCGGAGACTCCAGAGCTCGTGGTCCATGCCGTACACGCTGCTCGTCGTCGCCGCGTCCTCGGGCTGGCGGCGGTCGGAACCACGCTCGTTGTGGTCGTGGGCATGGCGGTATGGCAGCTCGTCCCGCGTGCCTCCTCGCCGCTGGTGGCAGCGACGCCGTCGATCGCGTCACTCAGTGCGAGCGCTTCGACCGCTGTCGCTCCGGCGTCGTCGTCATCGCTGCGGTCGGCGGTCGTCGTGACGACGCCGACCCCGCTGTCGGCCACCGTAGAACCTCGGCCCATCACGAGCCGACGCGTCGGTGTCGGGATGTTGTTGCTGCAGGTCGACGGCAAGCCGATGATGCTGTGCTGGATGGCCATGAGCTCAAACCCCCCGCAGTGCGGTGGGCCCACCGTCACCGGCGTGGACTGGAGCCAGATCCCGTGGAAGGAGAGGGTTCTGACGACCACGTTCGCCAATGTCGACGTTGTGGGCGTCCTGAACGGCACGGCTCTGGACTCCACCATGGCCGTCGAACAGATCGGCTATCCCGGCACCCTTCTTGTGACGTCCGACAGGCCGCCGGACTCCTCGAGGCCTGCCATGACCTGTCTGCGGTCCTCCGATCGTGGAGGTCCTCCCACGCCGGAGATCGGACTTGAGTCAGTGTCGGGGTACCAGGGCCTCTGGGTGGATGGTCAACGCATCTACGTCGCCACGTTGGCTGACCCCCTCAGCGTCGAGAAGCAGGTGCGGGCCCTCGGCTATCAAGGCCCTCTGTGCGTCGGCACCCTGCCGGGGCCGTCCCATGCGGAGCTCGCTGCAGCTCAGGAGGCCGTGATGTCGGTGCCCGGCGTGGAGATGATCGCAGTCTCATTCACAGGTTTCATGCACCTCGACGTCGGCGTCATGGCCAACACCCAAGCCTTGAAGGAGCAACTGCAAACCCTCGCGCGAGCAAAGTCCCCGACCGGCACAGTGGTGGTGACGCCAGAGTTCCTCACGATCACGTGAGCCGAAACCGGTCAGGGTTGTGCGCGCGGGACACGTGCGGTCGAGCTGCATCGACGCTCGTACTACGCGTGCGGGGGCTTCGACTCTGAGCGGCGGATGACGGCGCGTCCCACTTTCATAGCAATTCCGCCTCCCGGCACGAGGAGGTCGACCGCGTCCGCACCGATGTCGAACAGCAGCTCCTTCGACAGATGTCGCGTCACACGGGAGCCCACGCTGGTGCTCGTGGTCCGGGACTCACCCGTCACCCGGTCGATCTCCATCGACTGGCTCTTCTGCTTGCTGCGCCACAGGAACTCGAACGCGTACACCGGACGGAAGAACAAGGCGATCGACGTCACGTCGACGACATCGGTGATGATCAGGTCTGCCTGCACCGCGGTCATCAGCTGGCCCAGCTCCTGACGGACCAGGAAGGAGGAGCGGAACTCGGGCGCCCAGACGACGGCGTCGGCCGGTGCGAAGGAGTCGATCTCTCGGAGCTCGGTCATCGGGCGCGTGAGGTTGTGGGCCAGGTCGGGACGGGGCTTGCCGGTCATGCCGTCCACCACCTCGTCCTTGTGATGGGACTCCCGGCAGCAGGAGAGCGCCGTCAGCTGGATGGTCCCGTCCCGCACCTCCAGCCGGGTGTCGGGTGCCAGGTCGCGACACACCGACTCGGCGGCAGCGTTCTTCACCGGGAGGGCGAGCGTCTCCTTGACCTCGTACTCCAGCTCGCTGTGGCACGCGATGTGCCAGAACGGCTCGTACCGGAGCTTGCTCTTGGTGATCTGTACGTCATCGGCCGCGGGACGGAACACGAGGTTGGACAGAGCCCCGAAGACACTGGCCTTCTGGCCCCACGCCTTCTCCTTGGCAGCATCCCAGGTCACGCTGGGGTGACCACGAACACACGTTCGGGGGGCGACTCGGATCTCCATCGAGACTCCCTCCGCCATCGGCCAGCCTCACCCTAGTGTCGCGTGTCCGCAATTCATTGACGCTTGGCGCGCCCCGGGCACGCACCTCGCGGCGTTGCCGAAGCTCGTCGTACGACCCGGTACGCCTGCGCCCCGGCGCCTTGCGATGCACG
>JAYUEA010000105.1:0-7019 GCA_043739465.1 Propionibacteriaceae bacterium | reverse complement strand
CGGTGAGTCACGCCAGCGCCATCGCGCTCCACCGGCTGCCGGTCGTCGACTGCGACCTGAGCGAGGTTCACGTGACGAGGCTTGGGCTCGGGCGCAGCGGGAACCGTCACCGCGGCACACGCCAAGTCCACTCGGGGAGACTCGAGAGGTCGTTCTGCACCGTGGTGGATGGCATCCCCGTCACCACGGTGGCACGCAGCATCGTGGACCTCGCTCGGATGGCCGGACGGCGTACGGCAGTGACCGCGGCCGATGCGGCCCTGTACGGGAATCTGTGCACGGTCGATGAGCTTGAGGACGTTCTGGACGCAGTCGCCGGTCGGCCGGGCGTCCGGCGCGCCCGAGAGTGGCTCGACCTGTGCGACGGGCGATCGGAGAGTCCGGGGGAGACGTGGACGCGCCTCGTGCTCGGGGATGCCGGATGGGACACGTCAGCGCTTCAGATCTCCATCTACAACGAGCGCGGACGATTCATCGGCCGTGCCGACGGCGGCTATCCGGAGCTCGGCATCTTCTGGGAGTTCGACGGGAAGACCAAGTACGGCAAGCTGTTGAAGCCGGGAGAGAACGCACTCGATGTGATCCTCCGCGAGAAGGGTCGCGAGTCCGACATGGTCGAGCTCAACTGGTTGCCGATCCGCATCATCACGCCCGACCTTCGGCGGCCTCGGGAGCTGATCAGGAGATTCGAGTCCGCTGCACAGCGCGTGAAGCTCCCCGGATGGCTGCCACCGAGAGGCCGGTACGAGGTCGCTCCGCGATAGCCCGCTCGCCGAACCCCGCCTCGCTCCACTGGCCGCAGTCCCCACACCGGCACAGCCTTTGGGACGCCCGCACAGCCCCTGTGACGCGTTCTGGCGACCGAAAGGTTGTGCGCGCGGGGGCCTTCGGGTCGAAAGGTTGTGCGGCGGTGGATGCCAGCGAAGAGGCCGGTACGAGATCGTCCAGACGGCTGGGGGCTTCTCGAGCTTGCTCGCGAGGTCGGCGCTCGGCGATGGCCCGCTCGCCGACCCAGGCTCGCCCCACCACACCCCTCTCCCCACCTGCACAACCTTTCGGGTGCCCGCACAACCCCTGTGACGCTTTCTCGCGACCGAAAGGCTGTGCGCATGGGAGTCGGCGGGCCAAAGGGTTGTGCGCGCCGGGGCTACCGCGCGAAAGGGTTGTGCGCGCGGGTGGCTGTAACCCTGAGTGACCGCGAGCTGAGCACGTACGAGTGTGTGAGCGTCAGGCCTTCGGCCACTGGTCGCCCTCTGGCGCGGTGCCCGTGGTGAGGTAGATGACGCGGCTGCCGATGTTCACCGCGTGGTCGGCGATGCGCTCGTAGTAGCGGCCCAGCAGCGCCGCGTCGACAGCCTTCTCGACGCCCTCAGTCCAGTCGGCGCCGAGCAGCACGTGGAACTGCGCGGCGCGCAGCTCGTCCATCTCCTCGTCGTCCTCGGCGAGCTGGGCGGCGTTCTCGACGTTGCGGTCGCGCAGGGTGGTCGCGGCGGTACGCACCATCGACTCGGCGAGCGTCGCCACCGAGCGGAAGTTCTCCCGCAGCGCGTCCGGCACGGCCGACTCGGGATAGCGCAGCCGGGCCACCTTCGCAACGTGCGCCGCGAGGTCACCCATGCGGCCCAGAGCATTCGTCATGCGCAGCGCGGCGACGATCGTGCGGAGCTCTCCGGCGACGGGCGACTGACGTGCGAGTAGGTCGAACGCGCGCTGCTCGATGTCGTCGTGGGCGGCATCGATGATGCGGTCGTCGCTGATCACCTGCTCGGCGAGCGGGAGGTCTGCGTTGAGCAACGATCGGGTCGCACGGTTCACCGCGTCGGCGACGGTCTCGGTGAGTCCGACGAGCGAGACGACGATGGCGTCCAGCTGCCCGTGGTAGGTCTCTCGCATGTCCCGCCTGTCCGCTGAGTGGGCGCTCGACGACGCCGCGTGCCCAGCATAGATCTGTGCCCTGCGGTCGCTCACGGTACGACGCGTGAACGTGCGTCCAGGGGTTCGTTGAGCGACGCGACGGTTAACGAACACCGAATCCTTGTCTTCCGGCCCCCCACAGACCCTCATCTGGCCGCTGGCGGTCGTGATGTTTGCATAGGATCACGGCGTGAGTTCATGGCTGGTCGTGCTGTTCTGCTCGATCGCCCTCGGTGTCGGCGTCCTCGCAGGCCGCCTGTCGCGCAGGGACCCCGTGCCCCTCGAGCCTGAGGGGCCGGCTGTTCCTCCCGACGCGCTCATCGTGGCGATCGAGAGCGGAGCCGCTGCGCTGTTCGTCGGCAGCGAGGACGACGTCCTCGACGCGACAGAACCCGCACGGACCATGGGCCTCGCACGGGGGACTCGCGTCGCGTCGCCCAGGTTGCTGGACCTTGTCCGGTCCGTACGTCGTACCGGCCTCGCTGACCACGCGACCATCGAGAGGCCGGGCAGTACGACCACCGCCCCCGCGAACCTCGCGGTCGCCGTCGCACCGCTCCACGACGGCATCGTGGTTGTACTCGCCCGCGACGTCTCTGAGGAGCGGCGCATCGACGAGTCACGCCGCGACTTCGTCACGAACATCAGCCACGAGCTGAAGACGCCGATCGGTGCGATCGGGCTGCTCAGCGAGGCCGTCGAGAGGGCCTCGGACGACCCCGAGATGGTGATCCGGTTCGCGAGCCGGATGCAGAAGGAGTCGGCCCGCCTGACCGAGCTCGTCCAGCAGATCATCACGTTGTCCCGGCTGCAGTCCGACGACCCCCTGCGCGAGGCCAGGGCGGTCGACGTCAGCGTCGTCGTGCGGCGGGCGGTCGACCGCGTGACCTCGAC
Source organism: Propionibacteriaceae bacterium (assembly GCA_043739465.1). GTDB lineage: Bacteria > Actinomycetota > Actinomycetes > Propionibacteriales > Propionibacteriaceae > Fen-668. The sequence goes on along the minus strand of JAYUEA010000105.1, from coordinate 4,211 downwards.
GGCGAGGGCCCGCAAGGTGACGCTCACCGTCGCGGACCGGGAGCCGGGGGAGGTGCTCGGCGACGGCCCTCAGCTCACCGACGCGATCGCCAACCTCATCGCCAACGCGATCGCGTACAGCCACGAGGGTGCGCGGGTCGCCGTGACCTGTTCGCGCAGCACCAACGGCGACGACGAGGTGGTCGAGATCGCCGTGACGGACAACGGCATCGGAATCGCCGAGGACGACATCGAACGCATCTTCGACCGCTTCTACCGCGTCGACCCTGATCGCAGCCGCGCCTCGGGCGGTACGGGCCTCGGCCTGTCCATCGTCAAGCTCGTCGCCGAGGCGCACGGCGGGTCGGTGTCGGTCTGGAGCAAGGTCGGCAGCGGGTCCACCTTCACGTTCAAGGTGCCCGAGTGGATTCCCGTCGCATCACCATCGTTACCCGTACAGGTCAATCACCAGGAGGCCGTTTCATGACCCGAGTGCTGCTCGTCGAAGACGAGGAGAGCTACCGCGAGGCGACCTCCTACATGCTCCGCCGGGAAGGCTATGACGTCGTGGCCGCCGCCGACGGCCGTACCGGTCTCGCAGAGTTCGCCAAGACGGGGGCCGACATCGTGCTGCTCGACCTCATGCTGCCGGGACTGTCAGGGGTCGAGGTGTGCCGGCAGCTGCGGCAGACATCGAGCGTGCCCGTGATCATGGTGACGGCGCGCGACTCCGAGATCGACAAGGTGGTGGGCCTCGAGATCGGGGCAGACGACTACGTCACCAAGCCGTTCAGCCACCGCGAGCTCGTCGCCAGGATCCGGGCTGTGCTGCGACGTGGACAGGACAACGAGCCGACGCCGGACCTGCTGGAGGCGGGGGAGGTACGGATGAACGTCGAGCGCCACGAGGTGACGCTCCGCAACGAACCCGTACGCCTCGCGCTCAAGGAGTTCGAGCTGCTGGAGATGTTCCTGCGGAACCCGGGACGTGTCCTCACCCGCGGCCAGCTCATCGACCGCGTCTGGGGCTCGGACTACTTCGGCGACACCAAGACGCTCGACGTCCACGTGAAGCGGCTGCGGGCCAAGCTCGAGGCCGACCCCGCAAGTCCTGTCCTGTTCGTGACGGTACGAGGGCTGGGCTACAAGCTCGACGTCTGACCGCGTGCGGGACCTGGTGGAAGGCACCCGGTCCGTCGGGTGCCTTGCATCCGAGTACGAACTCATGGCACGGCGACCGTGCAAGAACCCCGAACGCGGGGCACTAGGCTTCTGCCACGTGAGCGACATCACGGTCTTCTCGGGTTCTGCACACCACGCGTTCGCCGAGGAGGTGTGTTCGATCCTCGGCACCCGCATCGCACCCTCACGAACCACGCGTTTCTCGAACGACTGCCTGCAGGTCCAGCTGCGCGACAACTGCCGCAAGCGCGACGTGTTCATCATCCAGCCGCTGGTGCCGCCGGTGCAGGAGAACCTCGTCGAGCTGCTGCTCATGATCGACGCGGCCCGTGGCGCGTCGGCGGCTCAGATCACCGCCGTGATCCCGCACTTCGCGTACGCGCGGTCGGACAAGAAGGACGCCCCCCGCATCTCCATCGGGGCCCGCCTCATCGCCCAGCTCCTCAAGACGGCCGGTGCAGACCGCGTCGTCACGATGGCGCTGCACTCGCCGCAGGTGCACGGCATGTTCGACATCCCCGTCGACCATCTCGATGCGACCAAGGTGCTCGCCGACCACTTCCGCGACCGCGACCTGTCGAACACCGTCGTCGTGTCGCCCGACTTCGGCAGCGCCAAGATGGCCAACCACTTCAGCCGCGAGCTTAACGTCGCCGTCGCCGTCGGCTCCAAGCGTCGGCTCGCTGACGACAGGGTCGTGATCGACGCGATCGTCGGAGACGTCGCCGGCAAGGACGTCCTCGTGCTCGACGACGAGATCGCCACCGCCGGCTCCACCCTCGAGCTGATCGACAAGCTGCGCGAGATCGGCGTGGGCACGATCGGTACGGTCTGCACGCACGGCCTGTTCACCGGCAGGGCGGTCGAGCGGCTCAACGCGCAGACGGACATCGCCGAGATCATCACGACGAACACGGTCCCGAAGGTCGAGGGACTGAACGGTCTGGAGGTCATCTCGGTGGCCCCGCTGTTCGCCGAGGCCATCCGTCGCATCACCAGCGGCGAGTCGGTCTCGTCGCTGTTCTCGGACGAGCCGACCTACGGTTGATCGTCAGGCGCCGATGAGTCGGTGTAGAGAAACCTCCTAGTCAGCGCCACGTTGAGGGTCGCAGGCACACGAAAAGAGCTTCTGTCAAGACCCCAACGCCGCTACGGCTAGGGAAGATGTTGTGAACCCGTGCTAGACTTAACGGCAGGAAGGGGTCTACCTGTCATGACTTTTGCAGTCGGCGAAACCGTTGTCTACCCGAACCATGGGGCGGCAGTGATCGAAGACATCGAAACCCGCAAGATGAAAGGTGAGGACCAACTCTATCTCGTTCTGCGCATCGTTGGCCAGAACGACCTCATCGTCCGCGTCCCGGCCTGCAACCTCGATCTCGTGGGTGTCCGCGACGTCGTCGACGCCGATGGTCTCGAAGTTGTCTTCTCCGTTCTGAGGGCAGAGCACACCGAGGAGCCCACAAACTGGTCGCGTCGCTTCAAGGCCAACGCCGAGAAGCTGCGGTCGGGCAACGTCATCAAGGTGGCGGAGATCGTCCGTGACCTGTGGCGCCGTGATCGCGAGCGCGGCCTGTCCGCCGGCGAGAAGCGGATGCTCGCCCGGGCACGCCAGATCCTCGTCTCCGAGCTCGCGCTGGCCGAGAAGGTCACCGACGAGAAGGCCGAGGTCCTCCTCGACGAGGTGCTCGCCTCGTAGTGCCTCACCACACGTTTTCAGAACCGGTCGTCGCCATCGTGGTGGCGGCCGGTTCTGGCGTTCGCCTCGGCGGTGACGTGCCCAAGACGTTGCGGCTCCTCGACGGCCGCCCCCTCGTGCGCTGGTCGGTCGATGCGCTCGCCGCCGGTGGCGTCACCGAGGTCGTCGTCGTTGTCGGCGAAGGGCTCCAGGACACGTACGAGACCGCGCTTGCGGATGCCGCCGTCCCCTGCCGGATCGTCATCGGGGGAGCCACCCGCCAGGAGTCGGTCTGGCGCGGCATCACGGCCCTGCCCGACGGCGACATCGTGCTGGTCCACGACGCGGCACGGCCCTTGGTCCCGCGCGAGGTCGTACGGGCGGTGGTCGATGCCGTACGTCTCGGAGCCGACGCCGTCATCCCCGTCATCGGAGTCACCGACACCATCCGCCAGGTGCTGGGCGACGCCAGCACGGTGGTCGACCGCAGCGGGCTGCGGGCCGTCCAGACGCCGCAGGGGTTCTCCCGGGCCGCGCTGGTCGCGTCCCACGCCGCGGCAGCGGGCGCCGAGTTCACCGACGACGCCACGGTGTGCGAGGCCTCGGGCTACGAGGTCGTCCTCGTCCCGGGCTCTCGCGAGGCGCTCAAGATCACCGAACCGTTCGACCTGGCGGTGGCGGAAGCGATCGTGAAGGAACGGCGATGATGATCCCCCGCACCGGCATCGGCATGGACGCACACCGTCTGGAGTCAGGCAGGCCCATGTGGTGCGCCGGGCTGCATTTCCCCGACGAACCGGCGGGTTTGGACGGTCATTCCGACGGCGATGTCGCGGCCCACGCCGCCTGCGACGCTCTGCTGTCAGCTGCGGGCCTCGGCGACCTCGGCTCGAACTTCGGCACGGCCCACCCTGCCTGGGCCGGCGCATCGGGCGTGGCGTTCCTCACGGAGGTTGCGTCGCGGGTGCGCGCGGCCGGGTTCGAGATCGGCAACGTCTCCGTACAGGTCATCGGCAACCATCCGCGCCTCGGGGGACGGCGCGCGGAGGCGGAGGCGGCACTGTCGCACGCCGTGGGCGCCCCGGTGAGCGTAGCGGCCACCACGACCGACCACATGGGCTTCACGGGACGCGGCGAGGGCGTCGCGGCGATCGCGTCCGCCCTGGTCGTGCCGACGCAGACCGCCTGACAAGCGCGCGGACAGGCTGCTGCTCTGGTCGCTACCGTACGGCGTCGGACGTGGCCACGAACGTGTTGCAGGCACCCACCGAGATCGACGCCAGGCCGAGCTGGGTCCAGTACTGGCGGCTGTCGGCCAGGCCGTGGTTCCCGTCGATGTTCGCCTTGCCGCTCAGGGTGTCGTCGCCGACAG